>CAKPSW010000001.1 GCA_934183705.1 uncultured Bacilli bacterium
CTTGTAGTAGCAACCTCTAAATAATCATCACTATCTTCTAACATATATTTAATGTGGTAGAAGGCTCCAGGAGTATCCTTATAAATAACCTCTTCATTAGATAAAGCAGTTTTAGCTAAAGGATCCCAATTAATAATCCTCTCTCCCCTATATATAAGACCTTTATTATATAAAGATACAAATACCCATCTAACAGCCTTAGAAAGACCATCATCTAAAGTAAATCTTTCTTTTGAATAATCAAGAGATAAACCAAGTTTAGCCCACTGATTATGAATATTCTCAGCATATTCCTCTTTCCAAGCCCAAGCAACCTTAAGCCATTCCTCTCTATTCATACTTCTAGGATCAATACCCTCATCACGAAGTTTTTTATCTACTTTAGCTTGCGTAGCAATACCAGCATGATCCATACCAGGAAGCCACAAAGCATCATATCCTTGCATTCTTTTATATCTAATAATAATATCCTGAAGAGTAGTATTCCAAGCATGTCCTAAATGAAGCTTTCCTGTAACATTAGGAGGAGGAATAACAATACAATATGGTTCTTTACTTAAATCTCCAGATTTAAAATAATCTTTATTTTTCCAAGTTTCATATTTATCTTTTTCAACCATTAAATGGTCATATTTTTTATCAAGCATTATAAGCACCTATCTTTCCATCTATATAATTATTAAGCACACCCATGATCTGCTTAAAAAAGTTTTCTATTTCTTTATTATCAAATGTCAAAGAGTCCATCATCTTAGTAATATAATTATTCTTTCTAAGTAAATAATAAGAATATCTATAATTAAATGAGTACATCTTTGACAATACCACGAGTACCGTATCAGAAGAGTTTTCACTCATCTTAGGACTAATAGTATGAAATTTCTTAAATTCATCATATACAAGATTATTAGGATAATTATTAATTCTCGTATCAACATAAGGATAATTAACAAACAATCTAAAAGAATCCACATTATGAGCATCTTTTATAATAGCACATATGTGTTTTTCTTTCTCATCTATATCACTTGGAAACCCATCTTTATCATAAGCATATAGAGCCATCTTAATAATATTATCATATTTAGTTTCTTTACTAATTTCTCTAATTAACCCCTTAGTAAATAAAACATTAATAGTCTTATCATAAGCATCATCAATATCATCATCAATATGATAATTAGGAGTTAAAGAAAAATTACCTATTTCATGAAACAAACCAATAAGTTCAATAACAGAGATTTCTTCTTCATCAAAAATACCAAGACCATTAGCAAGTTCTTTAGCTATTTCCATTACTTTTAAAGAATGAAAATACTTAGATTTAATATTAACATTATTCATATCATATTTTCTAACATATTGTTCAAATATCTTCATAACTCTACTACTTTTCATAAAAAGACCTCCAACTCATAATTTAATATAAGTATATAATAAAATAACTTATTTTTCAAGTAAAATAACAATTATTCTCGTTTTCATCTCACACATTGCTCATCACTGTTTTATGAAGCCAAAGTCTTCATAAAAAAAGTAGAGCCTAAGGTCTCTACTTTAAGTCCTACTTTTTAAATAAACATATTTAATTGCAATTTTTAATAATACTTTTTATCTCATTTATAGTTTTTTCCATATCATCATTAATTATAGTATAATCATACTTATCACTATAACTAATTTCTCTTTTTGCAATCTCTAACCTATTTTTAATATTATCCATACTATCAGTGCCTCTATTTATTAATCTTTTTTCTAATTCTTCAAAAGAAGGAGGCATAATAAATATCGATAAAGCATCACTATATTTACTTTCAATTTTCATAGTCCCTTGTACATCAACAACAGCAATAACATTTTTTCCATCATTAATATTATTAAATACAAAGTCCTTAGGAGTACCATAATAGTTATTATTATAAATAGCATATTCAAATAAATTATCTTTTTTAATATTATCTAAAAATTCATTCTTAGATAGAAAGAAATAATCTTTCCCATCAATTTCTCCATTCCTCTTATTTCTAGTAGTCATAGAAATAGAATATATACCAATGCCATCATTAATAAGTCTTTTAACAATAGTATCCTTACCAACTCCCGAAGGACCAGAAATAACAACAAATATACCCTTTTTCATTATAATCACCCTATTCCAAAATTCTAATATTATTAACAACTATTTGATATTTATCAAATCTTCTTTCTACTTTTCCACTAATCTCTATAATATCACTAACTTTAATATTATTAAACAAGCTATAAACCTTAGGGAATATTGTCAAACTAACATCCCCATATTCATCACTACCTACAATAAAAGCCATAACATCATTATTTTTAGTAGTAACTTCCCTAATATTACTAATCAAAAGAACCATCTTAATATTTTTATCAAAGTAATCTTTAATATTCATAGAAGTAACATTATAAATTTCTCTATATTTACTAACCGGGTGGAGAGATAAATAAAATCCTAAAGCTTTAAGTTCCATTTTAATAACTTCATCTTTACTATATTCATCATATATTTCCATCTCTGGTTTTTCGATTTCAATTATACCAGCATCTCTTGCTATATCTGCATAGTTAATAACATTATCGATGTTTTTAATCAAAGTTTTTCTATTATAGCCAAACGATATCGCACCCGCTGATATAAGATTTGTTATAACCCTTTGATTAACAGAAGTACCTCCCATTCTAAGCACAAAATCACAAAAATCAGTAAACTTACCATTTCCTCTTTCGTGAATAATATCATTACTTACAGATGTACCAACATTACTAATAATAGATAGAGGACATCTAATAAAATTATCATAAGCAAAGTACTTATCAGTACTCTCATTAATATCAGGAGGCAAAATAGTAATACCACTCATTCTTGCTCTATTTAGATATATATTAGTTTTAGCATTATTACCAATAACATTAGTAAGCATAGCGGATATAAAATACTTAAGAAAATAAGTTTTAATAAATGCCATTCTATAAGCAGTAACTGCATAAGATATAGAATGTGCCCTATTAAATCCATAGTTAGCAAACTTAAGAATCAAATCATATACCTTATTTGCAATATCTTCACTATATCCATTTTCTAAAGAACCACAAATAAATTTAGGCCTTTCCTCTAAAATAATAGATTCCTTTTTTTTAGACATAGCTCTTCTTAAAATATCAGCTTCTCCATATGAATAACCAGCCATTTTTCTTACTATTTGCATGATTTGTTCCTGATAAATAATAATACCATAAGTTGGCTTTAAAATATCTTCCAAATCAGGATGAATATAATCAATTATTTCTTTTCCTTCACGTCTTCTAATAAAACTATCAATATTATCCATAGGACCTGGTCTATATAAAGCCAAAGCTGTAGCAATATCTTCAAATGACTTGACCTTAAGTTTAGATAAAAATCTCTTCATACCGGTGGATTCAAATTGAAAAATACCATCAGTATCAACATTATAAAAAATATTAAGTGTTTTTTTATCATCTATAGGAATTTTATCAAAACTAATATTAATCTTTTCTTTTTTTCTTATCTCATCAATAACATTACTCATTAAAGTAAGATTATCAAGCCCTAAAAAATCCATCTTTAAAAGTCCTAAAGGTTCTAAATAATCCTTAGAAAAAGCAGTAGTATAAATACCAATAGGATTCTTGTATAAAGGAATAATCTCATCAATATCACACCTGCTCATAACAATTCCTGCAGCATGTATAGATATATGTCTAGGAAGTCCTTCTAATTTCAAAGCAATATCATAAAGTCTCTTATATTCATTTCTTGAATTAATAAGCCTATGAAATTTAGCATCATTAACATAAGAATCTTTAAGTTCTTTAGAAGTAATACTTTTAGCGAGATCATCTATAATAGGAAGAGATAAATTCATACATTTACCTAAGTCTCTAATTACCTGTTTAGCTCCCAAAGTATTAAAAGTAATAATTCCAGTAGCCTTCTTTTCACCATATTTATGAGTAACATAATCAATTACCAAATTTCTTTTTTCACTATCAAAGTCAACATCAATATCAGGCATAGTAACCCTTTCAGGATTTAAAAATCTTTCAAACAACAAATCATATTTAATAGGATCAATCTCTGTAATACCAATAGAATAACTAACAAGACTACCAGCGGCACTACCTCTACCAGGACCAACTAAAATATTATTAAATTTAGCATATTTCACATAGTCCCAAACTACTAGAAAATAATTACAAAATCCCATTTTATTAATAACATCAAGTTCATAATCAAGTCTCTTTTGATATATATCATTAACATTACCATTAAGTCTTTTATTTAACCCCTTATTACATAAATTAGATAAAAATTCAAAAGCATTAATATTATTATCATATATAGGCAACAAATTATCATTATACTTAAAAGAAACATTACATACATCTTCAATATATTTCATATTAGATATAACATCACCAGGAACAAGAGTGCTAAATTCTTCTCTGTTTAAAAGATGCTTTCCCTTATAAGTACCAAGTTCAAATTCCCCTAGCCTCTTATCTTCACGTATCATAATTAAATAATCTAAATATTTATAGTCATCCTTATCAATATAACAAGTATTATTAATAAATACTTTGTTACCATTAATATTATTAATATCATCTAAACTACTATATCCAATAAAATATTCATCGTAAATACTAATAATATCCTTATCAAAACATTCATAGGGAATAATAAGAATAATATCTTTATTATATAGTTTCAAAATATCTTCATCTATATTATCTTCTGATATTAAAGTAGATAATTTAATTAAATTCTTATATCCAGCATTATTCTTAGCAAGAAGTATAAACCTTTTATCCTTAAGTAAAATTTCAATACCAATAATAGGCTTAATATTATATTTAAGACAAGTTAAATAAAATTCATATGCACCAAACATATTATTAGTATCAGTAATAGCTAAAGAGGAATAGCCAAGTTCCTTAGCTTTACTGACAAGTACTTCTATTTTATTTAAACTGCTTAAAATAGAATAACTAGTTTTAACTTCTAAAGCTGTTAACATAACTATCCCTCCTCATATAAATAAATTAAAATTAATATCTAAGATTAAAGTAAGCAAATGCAACCCCAGCTAAAGCAATAAGGCCAGCAAGTAAAGCTACACCAGCAAACCCCTGACTTTTAGGACCAATATCCTGTAAAAGAGGATTAGTCTTTACTCTCTTTTTAACTTTTGGTCTATTAACTAAAGTAACGTTACTAGGCATATTAAGAGGTTCATTATTACTCTCAATAATAACTCTAGACCTACCACCATTATCTTCAAAAGAACTTTCCTTATAATTATTTTCCATTTTTATTCCTCACTTTCTTCTATTTTCAGCAACCATCGTAATATTATCAGTTAAAAATTTAATTCTTTCAATAATTCTTCTAGCTTTAATCTTACCCTCATTATCATTACTAGCCAAATGTACTTCTAATTCAGAAATAGTAAGATTAGAAGTAAATAATGTAGGAAGCCCCTCTTGCATTCTATATTGCAAAATAGTTCCCAAAATCTCATCTCTATTCCAACTAGTAACAGTTTCAGCTCCAATATCGTCTAAAAGAAGAATCTCAGCATTCTTAACATCGTTAAATATAGTTTTAAAATCATCAGAAAAACTTTCTTTTAGTTTCCTTAAAAAATCAGGATAATAAACAATAGCAACCTTCTTTCCTTTTTTTGCCAGTTCATTCATACTAGCTGCTACTAAATAAGTTTTACCACATCCAAAGTTACCTGTCAAGTATAATCCTTTAGTTTTACTACCGGCCTCACACTTTTTAATAAAAGTAGTAAGCC
Organism: uncultured Bacilli bacterium; assembly: GCA_934183705.1. The sequence continues at coordinate 5,853 of CAKPSW010000001.1, forward strand.
ATTTAATTGTCTCAAGTCTATTTTTATCATCAGTATAAATATTTTTCATTGAAGCATTAAGTATTTCACGTGGCATATCAATCATTATAATATTATTTTGATATTCACACTCTTTATCTAGTTTCTTTTTATATTTACAAGGAATATAAGAAAATACAATTTCATCATTAAGAACACTAGGATAATAAACATGACCATTAACAGTATTTTTGCATTCTAAAATATTCTTACAATTCTTACAATTCTTAATTTCTTTAGCAGCATCCATAATTAAAGAAGTATAACTAATAAGTTTTTCATTAGGCACATCAATACCATTAACAATCTTTTTAAAGTCATCATCATCATATGCTCTATCAAAATTTTTTTTCAGTTCGTAATCATCAAATTTATATTTTTTAATAATATTAGTAGCTTCTTTCATTATCTATACTCCTTTAAAAGTTCTTCCAATTGATTTTCTTCATCACTAGAAATAGAATTCTTAGTAATATTTTTATCAAACCAATCAGGTGTTTTAACATTTATATTTTCATTTTTAATAACTTTTTTATTTCTTTTCTTATGTTCCTTTTCAGCAGTACTCATAGCTTCCTCAACAGTTTCAATACCAAGCCTCTGCCATTCTCCTGCTAAAGTTTCAACATAATTTCTAGTTAATTTTTTATTATTAACATTAAGAATATAATCTATAAGAACATTAACAACTCCAGGCTTAAGTTTATAGTCAACAAGTAAATCCTCAAGTAATTTTAAATCTCTTCTAGTAGGCTCACTACCATTATTCTTTTTAATAAGTAGTTCTCTTGGAGAAATAGTTTCAAAAGTATAAATCATTTTAGCCCTTCTAGAAGTATCTCCAATAGGACGTCTAAGATATTCAGGCTGACTATTATCAATTATCGTAGGAAGAATACCACCGTTATCAAATTGATAATAATTCCTAGAATTCTTTCTTAAAAATTCTTTATTAATGGTTCCTCTTTCATTTAAACATCCCTTAATAATATTTGACATATGAATAGCATCAATATCATATATAAAAGATAAATTAATAATAAGTTCTTTAATTTCTTTAGTAAATACCCTATTAACATCTATATTTCTAGGCATAGAGTTAATAAGAAAGTTAAAATCAAAATTACTATTAATATTAAGCTTAAGCTTATTATATTTCCTAATATCATCTAAAGACAAATCATAACTTGTCATAGCAGTAGATTCAAAAACATCATTAAAACTCTTAGTAATATCATTATAATTACTAGTATTAAATCTCGGCAATTTATAAGTTTTAACCAAATTATCATATTCAATCTTTCCTATATTACTATATAATACAATATTAAGTATTGGATGTGATAAAAATTCAGTAGCACTAGCAGGAGAATATAGTTCATATATATAACTATTTACTTCCCCCTCTTTTACAAGTGTTTTAATAAGACCAATTGCCTCTAACTTAGATCTATTATCATATATTTCATTAATAGTCATTCTAAGACTAGATACCAATTTTTGATGAGAAAAGTCTTTACTTACTATTTGAGAACTATCGAGAGATGACCAAAGACAAAAATAAAGCATAACAGCATCCGCACCAATAATAGGCAAATAAAGATCAGTAAGTATTTTTCTGTCCTCGTTATGAAGAATAGTCTTATTAATAACAACATAAGTATCAGCGGGTAATAAAATATATTTCTCCAAAGCATCACTTCCTTACACATATTGTATAATAAAAAATATCAAAAGTAAAGAATAAAGAAGTACTATTTTTCTATTTTATTTACCACTATATAAAGGAAAAATAAAATAAAAAAAATCAAAGTTTTATTCTTTGATAATAAAATAACTAATTATAATAAGTAAAAAACCTAATATCAATATTGTATTATTATAACCAAATAAAAACGTAGCAATCATATTAGCAGAAATATGTACAAATATAGGTATCAAAATATCCCTCTTACTAGAATATAAATATCCATTAACAATACCAATAATAAAAGCAAAAATAATTGTATATATACCAGTATGACATAATGCAAATATACTAGCGGAAAGCCAAATAGACCATCTCCTAGAAAAATAAATCTCTAACTTATTAATAAGACTAAATCTAAATAACACTTCTTCGAATATAGGTCCTACAATTATAGAGGCAATAATATTAATAAAAATATCAATATTAGCAACATCATTAATAATTTCTAGTTTAAATATAATCATATTATATACAATTGCTATCCCAGTACCAAGAAGTACATATGGAAAGTAAAGATTATTACCAATATTTATGTTAAACATATCTTTTCTATATTTATATATAATATAACAAACTTCAAAAGCAACAATAACTAATGTACCAATTAAAATAGCCCTATCCTTCCCGACTATTAAAATAACCCCAATCAAGATTATGTACTGAATAATAAGTAAAACAATCACTTCATTTATTGATAAAATAAAATTCCTAACATTCTTCATATTTCCTCCAATAAAAAAATAAGATAGCCCAAACTTCCAGCTGTCTTATATAAAAAATTAAGCCTTAACATTAGATTCTGCTAAAACATTTATAGCTTGCAAACCTTTAGCAGTCTCAATAAGATCAAACTCAACTATTTGACCTTCAGATAATGTCTTATATCCATCCTGTCTAATAGCAGAATAATGAACGAAAATATCTTCACCACCTGGATAGTCAATAAAACCATAGCCCTTGTCATTGTTGAACCATTTAACTCTTCCTTGCACTTTTGCCACCTCGCTTTTCTCTTTTCTTCCCTACAAGATAATTATAATGTATTGTTAAGTCTATTTGCAACTGATTAAGTAAGACAAAAATCGATAAAAAATTTAAAAGTCATACTTTAACGCGTGCAAGTTAATGATATCACTATCAACTTATAAGTAAACGATAAAATATTAGAATAAAGTAAAATAGTAATTAAAATAATATTAGTTAACCACAAGATAATTTAAAAGTAGAGATCTAGTCTCTACTTAATATCAATATTCATAATTTCTAGTATTCTATTTAAATCATTAACATTCTCAAAATAAATACTAATTTTCTTTTCATCTATCTTAACATTAGTACCAAGAATTTCTCTCATTTCTCCTTCAATATGTGAATAATTATAATCCTTTTTTCTTTTATTAATAGGAATTCTCTTTTTAATATCTTCTTTTTTACTAATTTCCTCTAGCTCGTGAACACTCATATTTTCATGAACAATTCTATCAGCAAGTTTTATAACCTCATCATCATTATCCATTTTACTAAGTACTCTAGCATGTCCCATACTAATATCCCCATTAAGAATCATCTCTTGGACATTTCGAGGTAAATTAAGGAGTCCTAAGGTATTAGTAACATGACTTCTACTCTTACCAATTTTTTGTGCTAAATCTTCTTGCCTAATATCAAGATTATCAATAATACCTTTATAAGCCCAAGCCAGTTCAATAGCGGTAAGATTCTCTCTTTGAATATTTTCAAGTAAAGATATTTCACGCATTTCATCATCAGTAAAATCTTTAACAATAGCAGGAATAGTACTTAATCCAGCAATCTTACTAGCTCTAAGTCTACGTTCCCCCGCTATAAGATCATATCCCCTAAGCCCCTTTTTAACAATAATTGGTTGGAAAACACCATAATTCTTAATAGAAAGAGCAAGTTCATTTAAAGCATCTTCATTAAAAGTTTTTCTAGGCTGGTAAGGATTAGGCCTTACTTCAGATACAGGTATTTCTTTAATATCGCTCTCTTCAGCAGTCTCCATAATATTACTTTCAAAAGTATCAAAATCAAGTACTTCACTAGAAAATAATTCCTCTAATCCCTTACCTAGAGCTTTCTTTTTCTGTTCCATTTCTATCAATAACCTCCTTTGCTAAATTTAAATAAGCAATTGTTCCCTTATTTCTAGGTTCATATTCAAGTATTGGTTTACCATGACTAGGAGCTTCTGCAAGTCTTACTAATCTAGGAATAATAGTATCATAAACTCTCTCTTTAAAGAATCCCTTAATACTTTCAATAACCTCAACACCCAAATTAGTATTAGAAAACATAGTAAGAAGAACTCCCTCAATATCTAAGTTCGGATTAACCTTTCTTTGTGCTAACATAATAGTATTAATAAGTTGCATAATACCTTCTAATGCAAAATATTCACATTGTACTGGAATAAGTACTGAATCAGCAGCAGCCAAAGCATTAGTAGTCAGAATACCAAGACTAGGAGGACAATCAATAAAAATAAAATCATATTCATCCTTAACTTTACTAAGCTCATCCTTAAGTCTAGTAACCCTATTAAACTTTGTACCAGTCTCTTTTGCTTTTCTTTCAAGTTCAATAAGTTCCATATCCACACCTGCTAGATTTAGATAAGCAGGAAGTAAATATAAATTCTTACTTTTAGTTTTAATAATTGAACTATTAATATCACTCTTCATAGTAAGAACTTCATAAATACTACTAGAAATATCTCCTTTATCAACACCAACGCCTGTAGTGGCATTTCCCTGCGGATCTAAATCAACGAGTAAAACTTTTTTATTCAAAACCCCTAAAGAGGCAGATAAATTTATACTAGTAGTGGTTTTACCAACACCACCCTTTTGGTTTACAATTGCAATAACTTTTCCCATAATGTCACCTTATTTTCCTCAATTACAATTGTATCAAAAAAAGTCAAAAAAAGAAAGTAGTTTTTAAATATTTTTTTAGAGTTCGCACTATGTTGCTCACTCATTTTTAAAGCCTAAGGTCTTTAAAAAATAATTCAAAGCCACAAAGTCTTTGAATTAATAGTTATTTTTTATATATAAGTTTTTTTTCCTTACAATAAGGAATAATTTCATTTTTTAGGGTATTAGATAAGATACCAATGTCATCATCTACTCCAAACCACATAAAGCTTTCAATTTCTGGACTAGTAGAAAGTTCCCCAGTTAGTGTTCCCTCGTAAATAAATATATTCATATGAATTTTAAGATTAGGATCACTAGTAGCAATTTCATCAAAATCCATTAAAAACTTTATATTTTTTGGATTAAAAAAAGCCCTATTTCCTAATTCTTCATGACATTCTCTGATAGCGGCCTCATAAATAGATTCTCCTTCTTCTACAGAACCACCAACCATTTGAAAAGTATGTCTTTTTCTTGGCTTGTCAATAAGTAGTTTTCCATCATCAAAAAACAAAGTACCAACAACTTGTTTCATAATTTTCCTCCTAACACAATTTAGTATAACACATATTCACAGAAGTAGCAAATTAATATATTCACATCATTATTAACACTCAATTATTAAGAAAAACTCCAATTTTGTTATCTAACTTTATACCAGTGTTCACAAGTCATTTAATCGTAGTCGTAGTACCAATAACTTTGACACTTTTTTAGAACAAATAACATCATTTGTTCGATATGCATTAGTCTATGAAAGATAGTGATAAATGCTTTGATATTATTGTTACATGATTATATGATTTTACAATAATGTTTCCACTAATACTAATATCAAAAGTATCGTAAGTATTACTAAAGAGTTTTTAATCTTTTTTCAAAGCAAGAAGTATCAATCAAAATTATTAAAAAATATTGCAAAATAATCAAATAAAGAAAAAACAGAGTCAAAAGTAAAAAAGTTTTATAAAACTTATACATATAATCAAGAATAATATTCTATCATTATATAACATATTAACATAAAAAACTCAAAAGTTCTTGACATAATTAAAATTAAAATATATAATAAAGTAGCATTTGACTTGGAGGTGTATTATATAATGAAAAGAACTTATCAACCAAATAATAGAAAAAAAGCAAAAAAACATGGTTTCTTTGCTAGAGTTAAAGGTAATGTTTTAAAGAAAAGAAGAGCTAAAAAAAGAAAAAAATTATGTGCATAATTTTGTTTTCTTTTTTTCTTTTTATCTAATATGAAAAAAATAGATATAATAAAATCATCTCGTGAATACACAGAGATAATAAATTTAGGTAATTCTAAAAAAAGTAAATACTTCAGCATCTATTATCGAAAGAATAACAAAGATAATAGATATGGTATCACAGTACCAAAGAAAACAGATACTGCTGTTGGAAGAAATAAAATAAAAAGAAGGGCAAAAAACATTATCGATAACAATAAAAACACTATACAAAACGGTTATGACTATGTTATAATTGTTAGGAAAGGCATATTAGAATTAACGTATAAAGATATGGAAAAAGAATTGTTAAAACTAATAAAAAGTATAGGTGATTAATTTGAAAAAGAAAAATGCAAAAGTACTACTGTTAATAATAAGTTTAATAATGCTTACTGGTTGTACTAAAACATTAACAGACGAAAATAAAAAAGCAGTAAAACTCGAAGATACTGGAAAAACTTTAACAGAAAATGTTTTATGTAGACCAACCGAAGAAAAAGTAATAGAATTATATAAGGAAAATGGAGTAGATACAGACAAACTATCAGATTGTGAAAACTTCAAACCATTTGATAATTATGAAGGATTATGGACAACCATATTTGTAAAGCCACTTGCATGGCTATTAATAAAAATTGGTGTGTTGTTAACTAACATAAATCTAAGTAAAGGATTAGCAAATGGATTAGCTATAATATTATCAGGTTTAGCTATAAGACTTATATTAGCACCATTTACTAAAAAAACCGCTATGCAATCAGAAAAATTAAAAGAGGTTCAACCACAGTTAACAAAACTAGAAGCTAAGTATAAAAATAAAACCAGTGAAGAAGATCAAAAAAGAAAAGCCGAAGAAATGATGATGATTTATCAAAAGAACAAAATAAATCCATTTTCAAGCTGCTTACTATCATTTATTCAAATACCACTATTATTTGCCTACTTAGAAGCTATAAATAGAACTCCAGTAATATTTGAAAATAAATTTCTAAGCTTAGACATGGGAACTACTATATCACATGGATTATTTTCTAGTAATTGGTATGTATATTTAATATTCTTACTATTAATATTAGGAACATCATATCTATCATTTAGAAAAACATTAAAAGATCAAACAGCTATGCAAGGACAAATGAAAGGTACAATTTACATTATGTTAGCTATGATAGTCATAGCGGCATTCAGTTTACCAGTAGCATTAGGATTATATTGGATAACTTCATCAATGTTTACTGTAGTTCAAAATAAACTAGTTGAAGGAAAGAAGGCTAAGAAGTAATGAAGACATATACGTTTGAAGGAAAAACAAAAGAAGCTACTGTAGAGTTAGCTCTAGAAGAATTAAAAATAAGTGAAGAAGACCTAATAATAAATAACATCACAGAAAAATCAGGTTTATTAAAAAAATCAGTCGAAATAGAAGTATTAAATATAAACGAAATAATAACATTCATTAAAGAAACAATAAGCAAAATAACAAAATTAATGAATGCTGAATCCAACTTAGAAGTAAGAAGAAGAGATAATAGTATTTCAGTAACAATTTTCTCGGATAATAATTCAATTTTAATTGGAAAGAATGGAAAAAATGTAGCAGCATTGCAATTAATTATAAGACAAATGGTAAATTCAAAATTAAAAGAACATTTATCAATAGTTATCGATGTAGGAAACTATAAAGAAAAAAGAGTCAAAAGTATTGAAATACTAGCCAAAAGATTAGCAAGAGAAGCACATAAAACTAAAACAGAAGTAACTATGGATAGTATGAATTCTTATGAAAGAAGAATTGTTCATTCTGTTTTAGCGGATGATAAATTTGTATATACAGAATCAATTGGTGAAGAACCAAATAGAAAAGTAGTAATAAAATTAAAGGAAGAGTAATCTTCTTTTAATTTTTCTTACTATTTGCATATAATAAAGGTATATGTTATAATTGTTCTTCCCTAAATGAAAGGAGCTGGATAAATGAATTATATAAATGAACTAAAAGAAGTTTTAAAGTTAGATAATATTTATGTCCAATTAACACTTAAAACAATTCTATGTATACTACTAATATATATTATTGAAACAATAGGCATAAAGTTATTGAAGAAAACCAAAGACGATAAAAAAGAATATACCTATACTCAAAAATTCAAGTTAATAATCAAAATAATAATGTATAGTACAATAATCATCATCTGGAGTAGATTTATTAAAGATGCCTTAACCTTTATAAGTGTCATATCAGCAGCTTTTACAATAGCCCTAAGAGATTTAATATTTAATTTCTTCTGCGGTTTATATATTAAAATAAATAAACCATTTGAAGTTGAAGATCGTATTGAAATAGATGAATATAAAGGTGATGTAGTAAACATAAAATCAATGAATTTCGAAATATTAGAAGTAGATAATAATACATTGTCAGGTCAAAGTACAGGAGTAATAATACACGTACCAAACGGGGTAATATTCCATTATCCATTAAAAAACTATAATAAAGCCTTTAAATATATTTGGGATGAAATAACCATAAATGTCCCCTTAGATTGTGATCTAGCAAAAGCAAAAAGTACTATCTATAAAATAGTTAATTCCAATGAGATATTAAAAAAAGTACCAGCCAAGTTAAAAAAACAGATTAATAATGTAACTAATAATTATCGTATATATTATAATCATTATGAGCCAATAATATATACCAAAGTAGAAGATGACCATATATCATTACAATTAAGATATTTAGTTCATCCAAAAAAAGCCAGATTCGTTGAATCAACTATATGGAACAATATATTAACAGCATATAAAAATAATGAAATAGAGTTATATAAATAATAATTCTTTTCTTTTTTCTATAATTGTGCTAAAATACTAAGGAGGAAAGAAGGAATATACTATGAATGATACCATAGCAGCTATATCAACCACTACAGGTATAGGAGCCATATCAATAATAAGATTAAGTGGCCCAGAATCTTTAAAAATAGCTAGTAAAATATTTACAAAAGATTTAACTAAAGTAGAAACACATACCATTCATTATGGCTATATAAAAAATAATAATGATAAAATAGATGAAGTTTTAGTAAGTGTAATGAAGGCTCCAAAAACATTTACTAAAGAAGATATTGTAGAAATAAATTGCCACGGAGGAATAGCTACAACTAATAAAGTATTAGAAATACTTTTAAATAACGGAGCAAGATTAGCAGAACCTGGAGAATTTACTAAAAGAGCTTTTTTAAATGGTAGAATAGACCTATTAGAAGCAGAAGCCACTATGGATTTAATATCATCAAAATCAGAAAAAGCAAGAAAAATATCATTAAATACACTAACCGGAGAAACTTCTAACTTAATAAAAGATCTTCGTAGTGATATAGTAGGTATCATAAGTAATATTGAAGTAAACATAGATTATCCTGAGTATGAAGATATAGAAGTTTTGACAAATGAAAAAATATTACCAGAAATACAAAAATTTAGAGAAAAATTAGAACAAATAATAAAAAAGTCCGAAGACAGTAAAGTAATCAAAGAAGGCATAAAAGTAGGTATCATAGGCAAACCAAATGTCGGGAAAAGTAGTCTCTTAAATTCATTATTAGAAGAAGAAAAAGCAATAGTTACAAACGTTCCCGGCACCACAAGAGACACAGTAGAAGGAACTATAATCTTAGATAATGTAATATTAAATATTATAGATACAGCAGGTATTAGAGAGTCTAATGACATCGTAGAAAAAATAGGTATAGAAAAAAGCTTAGCAATAATAAATGAAGCAGACTTAGTAATATTTATTTTAAACAACAATGAAGAAATAACAACAGAAGAGAAAGAATTATTAGAAAAATTAAAAGATAAAAAGAAAATAATAGTAATAAATAAAATAGATCTAGAAAACAAATTAGATAAAAGCGTTTTAGATAATTATATAGAAATATCAGTAAAAGAAAATATCGGTATAGAAAAAATAAAAAATGAAATAAAAAGATTATTCAATCTAGGAGAATTAGAATCAAGTGACTTAACATATATGTCAAATGCTAGAAGTATCAGTCTTCTAGGAAAATCTTTAAATAATATAAATGATGCAATAAGTGAAATAAATAATAATAGCCCAATAGATATTGTAGAATTTCATCTTAAGGATGCGTGGAATAACTTAGGAGAAATAATAGGAGAAACATATACTGATGAGTTACTAGATGAACTCTTTAGTCGTTTCTGTTTAGGAAAGTAGGTGAAAGTATATGAATTATGAAATAATAGTAGTAGGGGGAGGTCATGCTGGTTGTGAAGCAGCCGTAGCAGCAGCAAGAAAAGGGCATAAAACTCTATTAGTAACAGGAAATATAAATAACATAGCAACAATGCCATGTAATCCATCTATAGGAGGTTCCGCTAAAGGAATAATAGTAAGGGAAATAGATGCTTTAGGTGGAGTAATGGGTGAAGTAGCAGATAAAACATTAATTCAAATGAAAATGTTAAATTATGCTAAAGGACCAGCAGTAAAATCACTTCGTGCTCAAGCAGATAAAATAACATATCCAAAAGAAATGTTAAAACTATTAAGAGGTGAAAAAAATTTAACTATAAAAGAAGGAATGGTTGAAGACTTAATAGTAAAAGATAATACCGTATATGGAGTAGTATTAGCAAAAGGAGAAAATATAACATCAAACGTAGTTATATTAACCACAGGAACTTATTTAAAATCAGATATTTTAATAGGAAACACTAGAACAAGAAGCGGTCCACACAATGAAAAACCATCAATGCATTTATCAGATAACTTAAAAAAGTATGGGTTTAAGATATTAAGATTAAAAACTGGAACTCCACCACGAATAGAAAGAAGTACCATAGACTTTACAAAGACCAAAAGAGAAGATGGAGATAAAAAATACTATACATTTTCTCATACTAATAAACCAGTCTATGATATAAACACGCAGCAGCCATGCTACTTAATATATACAACAGAAGAAACAAAAAAGATAATATATGATAATTTAAACAAATCAAGCATGTATGGAGGACTAGATGATATAACAGGTGTTGGCCCTAGATATTGCCCATCTATAGAAGATAAAATGGTAAGGTTCAGTGATAAAGATAAACATCAATTATTCTTAGAACCAGAAAGTCTATATTATGATGATATATATCTTCAAGGTTTCTCTACAAGTATGCCAAAAGAAATACAAGAAAAAATGGTTCACTCTCTACCAGGATTAGAAAATGCTAAAATATTAAGATATGCCTATGCTATAGAATATGATGCCATCTATCCAACACAAGTAAAACCAAATCTAGAAACAAAAGTATTAAAAGGCTTATTTACCGCCGGCCAAATAAATGGAACCAGTGGTTACGAAGAAGCAGCCTGCCAAGGGTTAATAGCGGGAATAAATGCCTCATTAAAATTAGAAAATAAAGACCCATTAATTCTAAAAAGAAATGAAGCATATATAGGAGTATTAATCGACGACCTAGTAACAAAAGGAACAAGAGAACCATATCGTATGTTAACATCACGAGCAGAATATAGATTACTACTAAGACATGATAATAGTGATTTAAGGTTAAGAGAATATGGCCACAAAGTAGGACTAATAAATGGTGAAAAGTATGATAAATTTATAAACAAAAAGAATAATATTGAAGAGTTAAAAAACATACTAAAAGAAACAAAGATAAAAGTAGACAACGAAAAAAGAAGAGTAACAACAACAGTCTATGATTATTTAAAAAATCCCACATCAAACCTAAAAGCAATAATAGAAACATATAATCTAGATTTAAATTATGATGACGATGTTATAGAAGAAGTAGAAATACAAATAAAATATTCTGGATACATAAAGAAAGTAGAACGCGAAGCAGAAAAAATGCTAAAAAGTAGCGAAAAACAAATACCTGAAGATATAGATTATGATAAAGTTCCAAATTTAGCTAGTGAAGCAAGAGATAAATTAAAAGAAATAAGGCCACTAAATATAGCCCAAGCAATAAGAATAAGTGGTGTAAATCCATCTGACATATCTATATTATTAATATATTTAAGGAAACAATATAATGAATAAAGAAGAATTTATAAAAGAATTAAAAAAAATAAATATAGAACTAAATAACGAAACACTAGCTAAATTAGATGAATATTATAATATATTAAATGAAGAGAATAAAAAATATAATCTAACTAGAATAATAACTAAAGAAGAAGTATATCTAAAACACTTCTATGACAGTCTAACAATAACAAAAATAGTAAATATTAAAGATCAAAGTATATGCGATTTAGGTTCTGGAGCAGGATTTCCAGGGCTAGTTCTAGCAATATGTTTTCCATCTGCTAATATAACTTTAATAGAGTCAAACAGGAAAAAATGTTACTTTCTAAATTTAGTAAAGGAAAAATTAAATTTATCAAACGTGACCATTTTAAATACTAGAATAGAAGAATATGCTAAAATAAACAGAGAAAAATATAGTGTAGTAACCGCTAGAGCAGTAGCACCATTAAAACACCTACTAGAGTATGGCATTCCATTAGTAAAAAAGGGTGGATATTTTATAGCAATGAAATCAAATATCGAAAAAGAAGAACATAACATAAACAACTATCTAACCAAGTTAAATATCGTAGAGAAAGATAGAATAATATTTAATCTTCCATTTGAAGACAGTTTAAGAACATTAGTAAAATTCAAGAAACAAAAAGAAACAGATTTAAAATATCCAAGAAAATATAGTGAAATAATAAAAAAAGAAATATAGAATAAAAAACTATATTTTTTCTATTTACAAAATTAATTAAAACATCTTGAAAAAAGACAAAAATTATAGTATTATTATATTAGAGTAGGAAAAAAGACGAAAAGAGGGTATAAGTATGAAAATGAATAAAGAAGTCGTAATGGTTAAATTAACAGATATAATTCCAAATAGGTTTCAACCTAGGCTAACATTTGATGAAGAAGCATTAAATGAATTAGCAAATTCAATTAGAGAACACGGAATAATACAGCCTCTAATATTAAGAGATTTAGGAAGCAAATACGAAATAATAGCAGGAGAAAGAAGATATAAAGCAGCTACTTTAGCAGGATTAACAGAGGTACCTGCTATAATAGGAGCAATGGATGATCAAACTAGTGCTGAATTAGCCCTAATAGAAAACATCCAAAGAAAAGACTTATCTGCCATCGAAGAAGCTAAATCATACAAAAAAATATTAGATATGGGTAATTTTACCCAAGAAGAACTAGCCAAAAGAATGGGCAAAGCACAATCAACAATAGCCAATAAAATGAGATTATTATCCCTAACAAACGAAGTACAAGTAGCTCTAATGAATAATTTAATATCTGAAAGACATGCTAGATGCTTACTCCAAATCAAAGATGAAGATAAACAAAAAGAAGTATTAAATAAAATAATATCAGAAAGAATGAATGTAAGAGATACAGATACTTATATAAAAAATTTACTAGGAATATCAAATGACATACCCAAAGAATCAGAACAAGAAAGTATATCACCCAAACCCATACCATATGACTTACCACAAGAAAATCATCCAGTATCACCAGTAAATCAAGAAATAAGTATCAAAGAAGAAAATAAACCTATAGAAGAAAACCCTAATGTATATAAAGATACAAATAATATAGATTTTGTAAATATTAGTAGTTTAAATGAAGAAGACAATATAAAATCAGGATTAAATAATCTAAATATAGTTGATACATCTCAAGAAGTATTTAATGATAATAAACCAAAAATAGAAGAATCAACACCTTCAAATACTCTAGAAGAACCAAAAGAAGATAACATGTCAAAAGTAAAACTATCAACTGCAATAAGACTAGCAAAAGATACTGTTGAAGACATAAAAACAGCTGGTTATAAAGTAACTATGGAAGAAATAGATAACAAAGAAAATTATGAAATAATCATAAGAGTAGAAAAATAATGTATAAAAAAAACAAATATCACTCATAACAAAATAGAAAGAGTGATATTTTTTATGAAAAAAATAATAATAATTTTAACTTTACTAGTAGCTTTTCTAATATATAGTGATATCAAAAAAGATACAATAACAATACCAAATACTGCTATAAGACTAAGAGTAATACCAAATAGCAACTCATCGCAAGATCAAAATATCAAAAATAAAGTAAAATCATATCTAGAAAAAAACACATATGAATTAATAAATAAAGAAGAAGATATAACTACAGCAAGAAAAATAATAAAAGAAAACATCCCCTTAATAGAATATAACATATCCAAAATATTTAAAGAAAACAATTACGATATGCCATATAATGTAAACTATGGCTATAATTATTTTCCAGAAAAAACATATCGAGGAATAACATATGATGAAGGATACTACGAATCAATAGTAATAAGCATCGGTGCATCTGAAGGAGACAATTGGTGGTGTGTATTGTTTCCTAATTTATGTCTAGCAGATTATAAAAATAATGACGATAAAGAATACAAATTATGGGTAGTCGAAACAATAAAAAAATATTTTAATAATAAAAGCATACATTAAAATAGGTGATAACATTTGAAAATAATAACTATTATTTTAATAGCCATAAGCCTATCAATGGATGCTTTTTCTTTAGCATTAATATATGGCACTCAAGGAATAAATAAAAAACATAAAGTCCTCCTATCAATAATAGTGGGAATATATCATTTCGTTATGCCCATAATAGGATTATTAATAGGAATACAAATCGATAAAAAAATAGCCTTTAGTTCAGACATTATAGTAGGAATAATATTATTATTAATTGCTATTGAGATGATAATATCAAGTACAAAGGAGCAAAAAGAAAAATTCTTACTATCTCTTCCAGGATATTTAATATTCGGTCTATCCGTGAGTATAGATAGCCTAACAACAGGCATAGGACTTCCCGCTATTACAAATAATTATTTACAAGCAGCGCTAACATTCTCGTCAGCAAGCCTAATATTTACATATATAGGATTAAACTTAGGAAATAAATTAAATCAAAAATATGGTAAAATATCAACCCTTATAGGGGGAATAATCCTCCTTACAATAGGAATAACTTATATGTTTAAATAATATATGTAAAAAAACATGTCAAAAAAATATAAACAATTGACAAAGTGATTCTAAAATATTAAAATAAATTTAGAAGAAACCTACAAAATAAAATAAGGAGGAATAATGATGTCTAAAATAAAAATAGAAGGAGGATATAAATTAACCGGAGAAATAGAAGTAAGTGGTGCAAAAAATAGTGCTGTAGCATTAATACCAGCAGCAATTTTATGTGATGAAGAAGTAAGAATAACCAATGTACCAAACATATCAGATGTAAATTCACTAGAGGAAATACTAAATTATCTTAATGCTAAAATAATTAGAAATGAAAATGAAGTAACAATAGACTCATCACATATAATAAACAAAGAAATACCCGAAGAAATGTCCCAAAAATTAAGAGCCTCATATTACTTTATGTCATCATTATTAGGAAAATATAAACACGTAGAAATGTATTTTCCAGGTGGTTGTTCTATAGGAGAAAGACCAATAGATCAAACCTTAAAAGGATATAAAGCTCTAGGAGCTACAGTAATAGAAGAAGGAAATAGATATATAATTGATGCCAAAGAATTAAAAGGCGCCAAAATATATTTAGACATGCCAAGTGTTGGTGCAACAATTAACATAATGTTAGTAGCAACCAAAGCAAAGGGAACAACTATCATAAAGAATGTAGCTAAAGAACCAGAAATAACTAATGTCGCAACATTTTTAAATAATATGGGTGCAAAAATAACTGGAGCAGGAACCAATATAATAAAAATAGTAGGAGTAGACCATTTGCACAAATCATACCATGAAGTAATCCCAGATAGAATAGAAGCAGGAACATTTGTAATAATAGGTTCACTACTAGGCGAAAACTTAAAAATAAAGAACATTATTCCATCACACATCGAATCATTAACATCCAAATTATTAGAAGCAGGAGTAGATTTAAAAATAGAAGAAGACATGATAACAGTAAATAAAGGAAGCAGATATAAATCAATAAACATCAAGACATTTCCATATCCAGGATTTCCAACCGATCTTCAACAACCAATAATACCATTTTTAACACAATGCCATGGTACAAGTACTGTCGAAGAAACCATATATGAAAACAGATTCCAAAATATCTATGATACCAATAGAATGGGTGCCAACATAATAGTAAAAAATAATAAAATAGCAAAAATAAAAGGAATTACCCCTCTTCAAGGAAAAAATGTAACTGCAACAGACCTGCGAGGTGGAGCCTCAATGTTAATTTGTGGTTTAATAGCGGATGGTACCACAACTATTGATAATGTAAAATATATATTAAGAGGATATGACGATATATGTGGTAAACTAACAAAAGTAGGTGCTAAAATAGAATTAATATAAATATACTTAATTAGGTGAAATATGAAAAAAGTATTTTTAATATTAATTCTTTTTTTATCGTGCTATGCAATATATAACAGTACTATAGATAATAAAATATATTACTTAACAATAGGAGACTCAATATCAAAAGGAATAAATGAATACGGTGTACCATCTTATGGATATAGTGACTTTATCAAAGACTATCTATATAAAAGAAAGAAATTAAAAGAATATAACAAAACATTTACCGCATCAGATTATAGAATATCAGACATCTCAAGAATATTAGAGTATAATGAATCAAAAAATGAAGAAACCCTAAATAGACTAATAAAAAAAGCAGACATAATAACAATGTCAATAGGAATGAATGATCTCTATTACAAAATAAAAGACGGACACAACATATACACTTATATAGATAAAATGATAATAAATTATAATAAAATACTAAACTACACAAATAAATTTCATCATGAAGAAGTGTTCATTCTAGGATATTATAAT
Organism: uncultured Bacilli bacterium; assembly: GCA_934183705.1. Next base: position 22,785 of record CAKPSW010000001.1, read on the forward strand.
GTAACTGGTAAAGATAATGACATATTCGAATATGCAAATTATAAACTAAAAAAACTATGTAACGAGTATAACTATACATATATTGATTTATCCAAAGTACTAGATAATAATCCAAATTATTTCACAAAAAAGGATAATTTTGTTCCAAATATCAAAGGACATGAAAAAATTTCACAAATAATAGTTGAAAAAACAGAAAATAACTGATATAATATACCATGTAATTTTATTACTATGACTTTTTTGTCATGGCGGAAGGAGAGAAACGAATGAAAAAAAATATACATCCAGAACAAAAAATAACTAAATTTGTTTGCGCATGTGGAAACGTAATTGAAGCGGTCTCAACAAGAGAGGAAGATACATTTCCAATAGAAGTATGTAGTGAATGTCATCCATTCTATACTGGAAAGCAAAATTTAGGTTCTAGAAAAGGACAAGTTGAAAAATTTAACAAAAAATTTGGTTTTAGTACTGAAAAATAATGTGATTAATTTCACATTTTTTCTTTTTTATGGTATAATTAACTAAGTGATATGTATGAGGAATAAGAAAAAAATAAAAGTAGTACTAAATAAAATAAAAAAAGAATATCTACTAGAAACATTTTTTGTCGTTTCCAATTTAATAAATGGCTTAATTATAAGAACAGCAACAGTAAAAAACCCACTATTTATTTCACCTTTTGTAGTAGATCTAGGCTTTTTAATACTAATAATGACACTACTACTATTAACCAAAAGACAAAAAAGAGTAAAATATATTATAATATTATCAATCTTATTTAATATTATATGCATAGTAAATAGCATATATTATCATTATTATAGTTCTTTTGCCTCATTATCTTTAGTGGCTAATATTGCCTTTGCCAAAGACGTAAGTGATGCTATCTTTGAAAATGTATTAAAACCAATAGATCTAATATATTTATGGCAGATTATTGCCCTTATTATAATTTATAAGATTACAGCAAAAAGAAAAGTCCATCAATCATCACTACCAAAGAAAAAAACAGCCAAAGTAGGCCTACTAACAACACTCTCGTTATTTATTCTAGGAGCTATATTCATGCCAATGAATGCCTGGAATAGATTACACAATTTATGGAATAGAGAGTCAGTAGTAATGAACTACGGTATTTATGTATATCAAATGGATGATATTATTCAAAGTATAACACCAGAAATAAGCAGTATACTAGGTCATGATAAAGCATTAAAAAAAGTGAAAGAATATTATGAAGAAAATAAATACACTCCAAGTAATAATGAATATACAAATATATTTGAAGGCAAAAACGTTATCGTTCTGCACGCAGAAAGCATGCAACAATTCCCAATGAATTTAACTTTTAACAATAAAGAAGTAACTCCCAATTTAAATAAACTTGCCAAAGAAGGAATATTCTTTAGTAACTTCTATTCTCAAGTAGGAGTGGGAACTTCATCAGATGCAGAGTTTACATTCAACACATCAATGATGCCATCAACAAAAGGAACAGTCTTTGTAAACTATTTTGATAGAGAATATATATCAATACCAAAATTACTAAAAGAAAAAAATTATTATACTTATAGCATGCATGCAAATACTGGAGAATTCTGGAATAGAAATACCATGCATAAAACACTAGGTTATGACAAATTCTATAGCAAAGATTCATATACAATAGATGAAACAATAGGTCTAGGATTATCCGATAAATCATTTTTTAAACAATCAGTAGCTATAATGAAGCAAATAAAAGAAACAGAAAATAAACCATTTTATGGCCTTTTAATAATGTTAAGTAATCATACACCATTTAGTGACTTAGAGTTAATGGATGAATATCCCACTACAATAGATGTAACTATAGATAATCAAACAATTACAAGAGAATATCTAAATGATACCACAATGGGTAATTACTTAAGATCAGTTCATTATGCCGATTCAGCAATCGGAGAATTCATAAATGAATTAGATGAAGAAGGCCTATTAGATAATACCATTCTTGTTATATATGGAGACCATGATGCAAGATTAGATTATGATGATTATAATCTATTATATAACTATGATCCCATAACAGATAAAATAAAAACAAAAGAAGATTCTGGATACATTTCATACGGAAAATACAACTATGAATTAGATAGAAAAGTTCCACTAATAATATGGACCAAAGATAAAGAATACAAAACCAATATAGATAAACCAATGGGAATGATAGATGTATTACCAACTTTAGGAAACATGCTTGGAATACATAGCGATTATCAGTTAGGAAAAGATATAATGAACCTAGCTGAAGACAACACAGTAACATTCATTGATGGATCATTTTTAACAAGTGAAGTATATTACAATGCCCCAAAAGGAGAAATATACTCCATAAATAATGCCCCAATAAATGAAGAATATATACGCAAAAAAGCAAAAGAGTCCAAAGAAATTATAGAAATATCAAATGATATAATATCTTATAATTTTATAAAAGAAATACGATCACAAAGAGAATAAATTTAAGTAGTACCTAAAAATAGAAAAACTGGAGGACGAAATGATAAAATTTATAATATGTGAAGATAATGTAAGTACGTTAGAAAGAACAGGACAAACAATAACAAAATCAATGATGAAATATGATATGGATTACAAAGTATATAAATTTACAGGATATACTAACGAATTAAAAAAATTAATAAATGAAGAAGGAAATATAAAAGTTTACATTCTAGATGTAGAAATGCCAGGAACAAGTGGCTTAGAAATAGCATCAGAAATACGAGAAATAGATGATGATAGTTACCTAGTATTTGTAACATCACATCCAGAATGCAAAGATGACATCTTCTATTCAAGATTAGAAATAGTAGATTATATCTCAAAGCAAAATCGCTATCAAGAAAGAATAGGAAGCACAATAGAACATATAATGACAAAAATATATAGGAATAAATATTTAAAAATTTCTTATAATCATACATATGGTAGAATTCTATTAAAAGAAATAAATTATATAGAAAAATTACCAGTTCAAAACAAATGCGCCATACACTTAACCAATGGCAAAGAAAAATATGCAACTTCAACACTTACAAAACTAGAAGAAGAATTAAAACCACTATTTTTTAAAACACATAAATCATGTTTAATCAATTTATCAAATATTAAATATATCGAATATAACAAATATACAGTATACTTTAAAAATGGTGATAGTACATGTTTAATGACACCATCAGCTAGAAAGGAATTAAAAGAATATGCTAGAATTTTGTAAATCATTTGTTAGTTGTACTATTGCTATGATACCAGTATACATATTTGGATATATAATCTTCGGTAAGAAAGAAGATTTAAAAAGAAATAAACTCTATAATTTGATTATACTTTTAATTGGTACTATCTTACATACTTTAGTTTATATGTATTTAACAGGAACAGTCAAAACATTGTTATTATGTGCAATCTTTGCTTTTACATTGAAATTAATTTTCAATGTAAAAATTGTCAAAGTTATATTTACCACAATAATATACACAATTCTGTTGATAATACCAGATTTAATAACAACAGTAGCATTTATAAATATTTTTAATATAAGTAAAGAAAACTTCTATAGCAATTTTGCAGGAGGTATCTTATGTAATATTATGGTAAGTGGATTAATGATTGTTATAACACTAATATTAAAAAAACCACTAAGAAAATTAATTGATTATAATATATCTACTAATAAAAAAATAACACTTATTTCCTTCTTTACTCTAACGACATTAGGCATTTTCTTTTATAATTTAATAAAATATTATAAAGATAATAACAATATCTTTAGTTATTTAATAATTATAGCTACTTTAATGTTGATACTATTTTATTTATTTAAACAAAAAATAGATGGTGATACTTTAAAAAATAGATATGATGAATTGTTAGAAATAATGAAAACTTATGAAGATGATGTTGAAGAACAAAGAACAATATTTCATGAAACTAAAAATGAGCTTATGATAGTTAGATGTAAAATAGATGATAAAGAAGACAGTCAAAGTATTATGCAATATATAGATAGCATATTAGATGAGAAAAACAAAAAGAAAACAAGCATGATAAAATATGCAAAATTTAAATATTTACCATCAAATGGTTTAAAAGGCTTTTTCTATTATAAGTTTATGGAAGCAGAAAAGCAAAATATTAAAGTATCAGTTAACATATCTAAAAACATTGAAAACTCTTTTCTTGGAGAATTAGAAACAAATGATTTTAAACAATTAACTAGAATAATAGGTGTATATTTAGATAATGCTATTGAGGCAAGCTATTTATCTGATGATAAAAAATTAGGAATAGAAGTATATTTAATTAAAGATAATATAAGTATCATAATAAGTAATACCTTTAATAATAATATTGAAAGTGAAAAACTTGGAAATATAAAATTTAGTACTAAAGGCAAAAATAGAGGACATGGATTATTACTAGTAAAAAATATATTAAATAATAGTTCTATATTTGAAAGTAAAAACGAAATAAATGATAACATATTTATTCAAAAATTAACTATAAAAAGTAAATAAAAAATCGAAACATAAGTTTCGGTTTTTATTAATAAATTATTTATTAAGTAAACTTTTAGGCATTTTAGGTTCATCAGCAAACCATACAGTACAAGCTTTAGTACCAGCGTTAGCTGAAAGAGAACCAATCCAAGATAATAATGATGCAAACATTTTTTTCCTCCTTTATATATATATTTGTCATTTTAATAATCAGAAGCATTATAAGTCTTATAATTATTATATGGCAATTGAAACACCCTATAAGTAACAGGATGAATCATCATACTAGCAGCCAAAAGCCCCATAAATAAGTAGTTGCTAATTACATTATCTTTAAATATAAAAATAAAGATGATATATACTAAACTAATAAATATTGAACCAATTTTATATATCTTTCTCTTTTTTGAATTAATAAGAGGTCTTTTGTAAGTATCCGCTGGAGCATATAAAATCATGCAAATAAAGGCAATAGAAGACAACACAAGCTTAACATAAACATTTATATTAACGTATTTACACAACATTGCTCCTCCAACAAATACTGAAATAGAAATCAAATAACAATGCCAACTTTTTTTAGCATGCATACCAAAAGCAGTCGTTCTAAGCAAATTATAAAACAATAAAACAATAACAAGTTCCTTCAGCACTCCCAAAATATAAGCTATACTAAATATAACAATAACTTTTGTAAAAGTAAGATATATAGCTTCTAGTCCATATTCAATTTCATCAAGTTTATCTTGACTATAATTAGGATATTTCTCCCTAACGGAATTCATACATTTATTTAATATTTTACCTTTCATTCCTACCTCACGATATCAAGTATAGCACCAAAAAAAATTAATAATTACTAATAACGTTGTTATTAAACAAAGTTATTATGTAATAAACATAATTACTCACTAGTTAACATTTTTTACAATTTTAAGTGATAAAAATTATCTTGTTATAATAAAAAAAATGTAGTATAATAAATAAGAGGTGAAGACAATGGACATATATCAGTATATAATTATCCTTTCAATATTGTTAATAATAGCATTTGCAATAGTAAAAATGAATAAAAAAGATGTAAAATTAGAATTAAATAAATTAGTTGAATTATTAGGAGGAAAAGATAATATATTAGATACAGAAGTAGAGATGTCTAGATTTAAGGTAACATTAAAAGATATATCTAAAGCCAATAAAGATGGTATTATAAAACTAGGAGCAAAAGGTGTTGTAGAAATAGATGATCAATTAAAAATAATATTAGGAAACAATGCTAAAAAACTAAAAAAATATATAGATGATTTAAAATAAATATAAAAAACACAAGAACTTACAAAAAGTTCTTTTTTTTGACATTATTCGACATATTTTGACAAAATAAAAAGTTATAATATTATCGAAGGTGAAAAAATGAATATAACAATAATAGATAATATAATAGAAAACATAATACTAGTAGTATTTCCATTACTAGTATACTTAGTATTAAAAGTATATAATGATAATATAAGTAAAAAAAACAATGATGTACTAATAACAATATCATTAATAACATCACTGTATTTATGTTTAAAACTCGGAACGATATCTACTAATCCAAAAGTGTTACTATTCTGTAATATTCCTATAATAATATCATATCTTCATAAGAAACCATTTTTAGGAATATTTCTATCATTAACTAATGTCATATACTATATTCATATATATCCATGTGATACAATAATAATTATAATACTAATAAAATATATATCTTATCTAATATTATATATATGTGCAAATAAGAAAAATTTAAGTGCCAATAGTTTTATTCTTTCCATAGCGGTAATTCAAGCATTTTTCCTATCATTTGAATACTTCTTTAAAAATATAAATATTACTATAAACAATTTCATAGAAGTAATAATAATAGTATTCATTTATTATTTCGTAACTTTTGCAACTGTCTATATATTTAAAGTAGTCCAAAAAGTAGAATCATTAAACAGAACAATAGAATTACTAGAAAAAGATAAAATGATAAAAGATGGTTTATTCAAACTAACACATGAAATAAAAAACCCCCTAGCGGTCTGCAAAGGATATCTAGAAATGATAAATCTAGATAACAAAGAAAAAAGTATAAAATACTTATCAATAATAAAACAAGAAATAAATAGAAGCCTAAATATAATGACAGATTTTAATGATTTTAATAAAATAAAAATAGTCAAAGAAAAAATAGAATTAAATCTCTTATTAGAAGATATATATGATTGTTTTAAAATAATAATAAAATCAAAAAGTGCAAAATTAATATACAATGATAGAGAAGACGAAACAATATATTTTGAAGGTGATTACGAAAGACTAAAACAAGTTATAATTAATCTATTAAAAAATAGCCTTGAGTCCATAGATAAAGAAGGAAGAATAGAATTATCCTCTAATATATATAAAAAACACTTAGATATCATTGTAGAAGATAATGGAATAGGTATGGCAAAAGAAGAATTAGAAAGAATAACCGAAATGTTCTATACAACAAAAAAATCAGGTAGTGGCCTAGGAGTAGCCCTTTCAAATGAAATAGTAAAAGCTCATAATGGAGAATTAATATACACATCAGAAAAAAATAAAGGTACTAAAGTAATAATAAGATTACCATTTAAATGATAATCTTTCTTTTCTTATATATAAATATTTGTTATAATAATTATATAAGAAGGAGCGAGAATATGGAAGATATATTCATAAAAAATTTACCAACACTAGATTTACACGGTTATGATACATCCTCTGCTAGAGTATCTACAAATGATTTTATAAACAAAAATATAATAATGCAAAATAATAAAATAGTAATAATTCATGGCAAAGGAACAGGTCTTGTAAAAAAAGCAGTCCACGAAGTATTAAGAGAAAATAAAAAAGTAATAAATTACCATACAGACAACCTAAATGATGGCCTAACAATTGTTAGTTTGCTTGTTGACAATAAATAATTAGTATGCTATAATAATGGCAATTTTGGAAGGTATATATGCAGAAAGATAAAAAAATTCTTAATTTAATAAAAGAAATAAATAGTCTTATAAAATATATAATAATTACAATAGTTCTAATAATAGTTAGTATTATAATAATTATCATAGAGGCATATAACCATTAGGGAGGTTTGTTATGGAAAATGAAAACAGAATAAATTGGCTAAGTTTATTCATTAAAATAATAATAATATTTATATTTGTAATAATAATAATATGGTTAGCCATGAAGATAATTAATAGAAATAAATTATCCGAAACATTTAAAAACAATATAAATAATATGCATTCAGTAGCGGAAGAATACTATAAAGGTATAGACTTGCCACTAAATAAAGGTGAAAGCAAAAAAATAACTTTAGAAGAAATGATTGATCAAGATTTAATAATCTCATTAAACAAAGACTCATCAAATTCTTGCGACACAAAAAAAAGTTATTCAAAAATAACAAGAGAAAAAAGTAAATACAAATTAGAAACCACATTAAAATGCGGCAAAGAAAAAGATACTATCATTAAAGATTTCTCACTAAAAGATTGTAAGAATTGTAATGCTTCTAATAATAATAAAAAAGAAGATAAAGAAAAAACCGCTAATTCAGATGTGACTTCAAATACTAAAGTAGAAGAAACAAAAACAGATTCAACTACTAAAACAACCTACTATGAATACGTAAAAGAAAGTACTACATACTCAAATTGGGCAAGAGGCAGTGAAAAAGGAAATAATATAGAAAATAGATATGAATACTATGGTATTGCCAAAGATACATATTACACATTAGGCTATATCAAAGAAGGTCAAGTAGGAAAAACAGTAAACTATACTATAAAGTTAAATAACGTACCAAATAGTAATTACTATTTTACAATTATTGAAGATTCATCATATTTCACATCTAATGATGAAAACAAATATACAGACTCAAAAGCATCACTAGTTAAAGAAAAATATGAACAAAATAGTAGTATTGCTAAGTACTCATTAGGAGAATCAAACTTTACATATAAACTATCACCATACTATAGAAAAGGTACATTTTATGTAGATGTAACTATAGTAGTAAATAATACAGACGGTGTAGTTCCATATAAAGATAGCAAATTAAAAACTAACATCTATTACTTACCAATTAAGTTAGATGTAAAATTCTCTTCAAACCTTATATCAGAAGAGAAACCAACAGGAGATTATGAAACAATATCATATTATAGATATGTAACAACAACTAAAGATACAAAATGGTCTATAGAATCTTCATTAGAAGGATATACAAAGACTGGAAATACAAAATATGAATAAAATAAGGATTGCCAAACTAGCAATCCTTTTTATATTAGTAATTTTTATTTTAATATTTTATCTACAATACCATATTCTAAAGCTTCATCACTATCCATAAAATAATCCCTTTCAGTATCTCTATTAATTGTTTCAATATCCTTACCTGTAGTATCCGACAAAATCTTATTAAGCTTCTTTTTTAATTTCAAAATTCTTTCAGCGGCTATTTTAATTTCTGTAGCCTGACCCTGTACACCACCCAAAGGCTGATGAATCATAACTTCAGCATTGGGCAGAATATATCTTTTCTGACGTTTGCCAGTCGAAAGTAGAAAAGCCGCCATCGAAGCAGCCATACCAACACAAATTGTTGATACGTCACTTTTAACAAAATTCATCGTATCATATATAGCCATTCCAGCAGTAATACTACCACCAGGGGAATTAATATATAAACTAATATCATTATGATCAAGACTATCCAAATATAAAAGCTCCGCTACAACTATATTCGCAGTATTATCAGTAATTTCCCCATTAAGAATAATAATTCTATCCTTAAGCAACCTAGAATAAATATCATAAGCCCTTTCTCCCATTTCATTTTTTTCAATAACAGTTGGAATTAAATTCATTTTTATCACCTACAAATAGTATAATATATTATAGATAAAATCATACCAAAAAAAGAATGACAAAATACCAAAAATTATGATATAATAATCTATATAAGAATAAGGAGGTCATTATGGAAAACATAATATTAACTTTAGATAATGGAAAGAAGAAAGAATTCGTAAAAGGCATAAAATTAAAAGAAGTAATAAAAACTCTAAAAGAAGAATATCCTAATGACATTATAATAGCCAAATATAACAATAACATAATAAACTATGAAGATACAATCACAAAGAATGGAACATTATCTTTATATGATATAAATACCAAACAAGGAAATAAAGTATATGAAAGAGGACTATTATATCTATTTGAAGTAGTAGCCCTAGAAGTTTTAGGAAAAGATACAAAAATAATAGTAAAATACTCTCTCGATAAAGGAATATATTGCAAAATAGAAAAAGAAGTTATCGAAGAAGATATAATAAATATAAAGAAATTAATGAAAGAAAAAGTAAAACAATCTCTTCCCTTTACAAAGATAGAAACAAGTAGAGAAGAAGCCATAGAATACTTTAAAAGTATCAAAAGAGAAGATAAAATAAGAACACTATTTTATAATACAGCAAAGTTTGTTTCTTTATATAAATTAGAAGACACATATAACTATATCATAGGAGACTTACCAAACGATACATCAGTACTTAAATATTTTGACCTATCACTAATAAAAAATAAAGGAATAGTAGTGAGGTTTCCATCAATATATGATAATTCTAAAATATTAAAATATACTCATCATAATAACTACTTCAATAGTCTTGAAGAATATTCCGAATGGGGGAACAAACTAAACATAAATAATATCGGAGAATTAAACGACTATATTACTACCAATAGTGGTGACTTAATACAACTATCAGAAATAATGCAAGACTATAAATTATTAAATATAGCAGAAGAAATAGTTTTAAATAAAGATGACTATAAAATAATACTATTATCCGGCCCATCAAGTTCAGGGAAAACAACAACTTCAATGAAATTATCATTATATTTAAAAAGTTTAGGATTAAATCCAACTCATCTATCTATGGATGATTACTTTCTAGAAAGAGAAGAAACTCCACTAGGGGCAAATGGAAAACCAGATTTCGAATCACTAAAGGCTATCGATATTAAATTGTTTGATAGTCAAATAAGTAAACTCCTAAAAGAAGCCAAAGTAACAATACCAACATTCAATTTCATAACAGGAAAGAAAGAATACAAAAAAACTATTCAAATGGGAAAAAACGATATTCTAATAATCGAAGGATTACATGCTCTAAATGATGATATTCTAAAAAACATACCAAAGAAAAACAAATTCAAAATATATATAAGCCCCCTAACATATCTAAATATAGATAACGATAATAGAATAAGTATGACAGACTTAAGACTACTAAGAAGAATAGTAAGAGATAACAGAACTAGAGGTTATACTACAACAACAACATTAAATAATTGGTCCGATGTAAGAATAGGAGAAGAAAAATATGTCTTTCCATTTCAAGATAATGCCAACGTTATGTTTAATACATCTCTAGCGTATGAATTAGCGGTTCTAAAAACCTATGCCGAACCACTATTATATACAGTAAAGTCTGACGACCCAGAATATCAAACCGCTAAAAGATTGTTAGAGCTATTAAAATGCGTTTTACCTCTTCCAAGTGAAACAGTTCCGCAAATATCAATTATAAGAGAATTCATAGGAGGAAGTTATTTCGAATAACACTATATAAGAGTATATAAAATAACAAAAAACATATATATTAATAGGTGTATAATATGAATAAATATAAACTATTAATAATAATATGTTTTTTAATTTTAACTTTTCACTTACCAATTGCCACCGCTAAAGTAGGAGAGTTAAATCTATTAGGAAAAGTATTTGTCCTAGATGCCGGACACGGAGGAAGTGATTCAGGAGCTCAAAGTGGCCAAATAATAGAAAAAGAACTAAATTTAATTCTCGTAAAAAAACTAGAAAAAGAACTAACCACTCGTGGAGCAGTAGTATATCTAACAAGAGAAGAAGATAATGACCTATCAATAAAGACGACATATCGAAAAAGAAGTGACTTGTACAATAGAGCAAAATATATAAATACCATAAAACCAGATATGTATATATCAATTCATCTAAACTCCACTACCACAAAAACTTGGAAAGGTCTAGAAGTATTCTATACCAATAAGAATATAAAAAACAAAGAAATAGCTAATCAAATAACAAATGATTTAAAGAAAAACATAAAAAACGTTCGAGAAATAAAAGAAGATAACACATACTATATGTATAAACACATAAAATATCCAGGAGTACTAATAGAAGCTGGTTTCATCTCTAATCCAGATGAAAATTATCTATTAAGACAAGAAAAATATCAAAATAAACTAATAACCCTATTAGCGGACTCCATCGAAAAATATTATCAAAAATAACAAAAACACTTTTCAAAAAAACAAAAAAAGTATATACTTATAATAGGTGATGATATGCAAAAAATATATCTAAAATATGATGAATATACTAAACCAGTAGAATGCGATTATGGTTTCATAAAAGAAATGATATATCTAGGCTTTTTATATCCAATAAAGAAAAAGAACTATAAAATGTTCTATATCATGCTATTAACCGAAGTAGCAGTATCATCACTAATAATGACCTTTATACCATTTAAAGTAGGAATTATAACCTGCATATTAATGTTACTCCTAACAAATACATTATTTGCGGCAAACTATAATATGATAGTAATAGAAGAATTGCTAAAAGAAGGATATGTACCAATGGATTACAAATCTTCTGAACTATTAATAAAAAAAGGAATATATTTTAAATTACAATAATTTAATTATTTTCTATATTTATACCTTAATTATCCCATAATTAAATACTATAATGTTAAAGAAAGAAAGGTGAATATAGAAAAATAGAAAGAATAATGGGTGTTTAACAAATGGAAAAAATATTTAAGACAATAAATGAACAAGTAAACATATTAAAAGACAAAGGATTAATAATTGAAGATGAATTAGAAACCAAAGAAATATTATTAAGAGAAAACTATTTCTTCATCATGGGCTATAGACATCTCTTTATGCGTACTGCAAATAAAGATAAATTCATATCTGGAACAACATTTAATGAAGTATATTCACTGTTTGAGTTTGATAGAAATTTTAGAAATATAATTTTCAAAAATGTTCTAGTAATAGAAAATCAATTAAAATCAGTAATATCATATCAACTATCAAAGAAATATGGTTATAAAGAAAAAGAATATTTAAATCCTAAAAACTTTACTCAAGATCATGATAAAATAAAAAGAGTCCATGATTTAATAAATAAAATGAAAAGACAAATAAGAATAAATGCATCGAGTCATAATGCTACTATACATTATATGAATAATTATGGATACATACCATTATGGGTCTTAGTAAAAGTATTATCATTTGGTATTGTTTGTGAATTATATACCATATTAAAAAAGGAAGATCAAATAGAAATAGCAGAAATATTCAGCACAACGCCAGAAATATTACAAGATATTCTAATAATATTATCAAATTATCGTAATCTTTGTGCCCATGAAGATATTGTCTTTGAACATAAAACAGAAAGAGTAATTCCCGATACAAAACATCATGAAAAGATGAATATACCAAAAATGGATGGAGAGTATATATATGGCAAAAACGATTTATTCGCTGTAATAATAATATTTAAAATACTCCTAAATCCCAAAAATTTTCGCTTAATGATGAAAGAAATAGAATATGAAATAGAATTATTAGATGGTAGAATTGATACAATAGAAATAAATAAAGTTCTAGATCGAATGGGATTCCCAGAAGATTATATGAATATAATAGGAGTGTGATAATAATGAATAAAAAAACAAATAAAATAATAATTCCATTATTAGTTTTTCTAGCCTTTATTCTAGGAGCATCATGGTCGTACTTAGTAATAAACCAATTGAATAAAGGAACTATAGTGACAAGTGGTAACGGAGGTAGTTATACCATTAATGAAAACAGTATTTCAGCAGCAGTAGAAAAAGTATATGATGCCACAGTAACAGTACAAACCTATAAAAATGGAACGGCAGTATCAACAGGTACAGGCTTTGTATATAAAAAAGAAGGATCAACAGCATATATTATGACAAATAATCACGTTATATCTGGTGGTGATTCCGCTAAAGTAGTATTTAGTGATGGTTCATCGGCGGACACGCAAATATTAGGCGGGGAGACATATGCTGATATAGCAGTACTTACAGTATCATCAGCAAGTATTAAGCAAGTAGCAACTATAGGAAACACAGAAAACATAAAATTAGGAGACACAACATTTGCCGTAGGAGCTCCACTTGGTGATACCTATAGCGGTACGGTAACAAAAGGAATACTATCTGGAAAAGATCGTTTAGTAGCAGTATCATTTTCAGGAACAACATCTGATTATTACATGAAAGTATTACAAACAGACGCAGCTTTAAATCCTGGTAATAGTGGTGGGCCATTATGTAATGTTAATGGTGAAGTAATAGGAGTTAATTCATTAAAATTAACTCAAGAAAGTACTACGACAAGTAAATACAGTGTAGAAGGAATGGGTTTTGCTATTCCTATAGAAGATGCCCTATCTTATGCTGGCATTATCGAGGCAGGAAAAACAGTATCAAGGCCTTACCTAGGAGTAAGCATGTTAGATATAACAGATAGTTACTATTTATGGCAGGCAGGAATAAAAGTACCAAAAAATGTTACGGAAGGAGTAGCAATTTTAGAGGTAGTAGAATCATCTCCAGCAGCCAAAGCATCACTTCAAAAAGGTGACATAATAACAAAAATAGGAGATGAAAAAACATCTTCAGTAGCCAAATTAAGATATGAATTATATAAACACAATCCAGGTGACAAAATAAAAATAACATATAATAGAGATGGTAAAGAAAATACTACAGAAATAACTCTTGAAGAATCAAAATAATCTAGATTAATTCTAGATTTTTTTCTTTTTGCCCCCCAAGCCTTCTAAAACAGAAGTCTTGAAGGGTGGTAAAAAGCCAAATATCTTTGTCTTTTTACCAAACAATATTTATATATACACCTAATAAACATTTTTAAATAATACAAAATAATAATGTAAAAAAGAATATAAAACTATTGTATTTTATCTATATTATTTGTTATAATAAAGGAGAAAAGAAAGGTGAGAAAAGTGGAAGAATATAAAATAACAGTACGTAGTGAAAAAGAAACAATAACCCTAGCGCAAAATATTGAATCAGAAAAATTTCCTAATATGGTAATATGCCTAAATGGAGATTTAGGAAGTGGCAAAACAGTATTTTCAAAAGGATTCGCTCAAGCAATGGCAATTGATGATATAACATCTCCAACCTTTACAATAATAAAAGAATATACAGGAGAATTACCACTATATCATATGGATGTATATCGCTTAGAAGATTCAAACGAAAATATTGGTATAGAAGAGTATTTTGATAAAGGTGGAGTAACAATAATAGAATGGGCTAATATAATAAAAGATATACTTCCAGAAGAAAGATTAGATATAACATTTAAAATAGTAGGAGAAAACACAAGACTAATAATACTATCACCACATGGTGAAAAATATGTAAATATTTGTGAGGCAATAATATGATAAGCCTATTTATAGATACAACTTTAAGTGATGTATCTATTGCCCTACTAAAAGACGACAAATTATTATCACAAATACATAACAACATACCAGGACAACACTCAATATATGTAACAAAATATATTGAAGATATAATAAAAGATAATAACTTATCCCCAAAAGATGTTGATGAAATAATCGTAGTAAATGGTCCAGGCTCATTTACTGGTATAAGAATAGGAGTAACTATAGCTAAAATATTTGCCTATATAAGAAAAATAAGAATAATATCAATAAGTTCATTAAAAGCAAGAGCAATTGGTAATAAAGGAGAATATATATTATCAACTATAGATGCCAAACACGATAATTATTATATAGGATTATATGATAAAGAATATAATAAAATAACTGAAGAATTTATGGATATTACCAAAGTGGAAGAATTAGTTAAAAAATATAAACCACTACAAGTAAATGAAAAAAATAAGTATCATATTGAGGAAATAATAAAGTATACCAAAAAATTACCAAGTGAAAACCCTCATGCGGTAAATCCAGAATACTTAAAATTACCAGAAGCAATGGAGAAAAAATGTTAAAAGAAACTAAATTAGAAAATATAAGCCCCTTTGCCTATGAAGTAAACTATATAGAAGAAGATAAAATATTAGGAACACTAAAATACTCTATCATATATGATAGAATGGAAATAGATAACATTTTAGTAGAACCATCTCATCGCAGTAAAGGTATAGGAAACAAATTAATGAGCTATTTAGTATCTATAGCTATAGAAAATAGAGTAGAAAACATAACATTAGAAGTAAGAGTAAGTAATAAAGTAGCAATAAACCTTTATAAAAAATTTAACTTTAGAGAAGTAGCAATACGCAAATATTACTATGGAGATGAAGACGCAATATTAATGGAAAAGCAGGTGATGTAAATGAAAGATATGTATATACTTGCCATAGAATCAAGCTGTGATGAAACAAGCATGAGTATTATAAAAAATGGTAGTGAAGAAATAGCAACAGTAGTATTAAGCCAAATAGATATCCATAAAAACTATGGTGGCGTAGTACCAGAAATAGCAAGCCGTAATCATATAGAAAATATAACAATAGTATTAGATGAAATATTAAATAAAGCAAATATACCACTAGAAGACATAGATGCCATCGGAGTAACTTATGGTCCTGGTCTAATAGGAAGTTTATTAATTGGTGTGCAAGCCGCTAAAACAATAGCCCTAGTAACAGGTAAACCACTAATACCAGTGCATCATATAGCAGGTCATATCTATGCTAACAATCTAGAAAAAAGATTAAAATTTCCATTAATAGCCCTAGTAGTATCAGGTGGTCATAGTGAATTAATTTATATGAAAGAAGACTATTCATTTGAAAGAATCGGTGGTACTTTAGATGATGCTGTAGGAGAATGTTACGATAAAGTAGGAAAAGTAATTGGCCTTCCATATCCAGGAGGTCCAAAAGTAGATAAATTAGCTCATGAAGGAAAAGATGCATATGACCTTCCATATCCATTAGATGATAAAAGTTATAATTTTAGTTTTAGTGGTATAAAATCAGCAGTAATAAACTTAGTTCACAACGAAACACAAAGAGGAAACAAAATCAATAAAGAAAATTTATGTACTACTTTTCAAAATAGAGTAGTAACAATATTAACCAAGAAAACTATGCATGCATTAAAAGAATATAATGTTA
Organism: uncultured Bacilli bacterium; assembly: GCA_934183705.1. Next base: position 39,728 of record CAKPSW010000001.1, read on the forward strand.
AAAATCTTATCGTAGCAGGCGGAGTATCCGCTAATGTTGGCTTAAGAGAATCATTAGAAGAAGCATGCCAAAAAGAAAAAATAAATCTTTCAATACCAAGAATGAGCTATTGTACAGATAATGCCGCAATGATAGGAGCAGCAGCCTACTATGCATACAAAAAAGGTATTATAGCGGATCAAACCCTAACAGCTATGGCAACAGATACATTATATAAATATAAGTAAGTGTTTATCACTTATTTTTTTATTTTATAGAACTTTTTATAAAAAAGTGTAACATATGATTGATTTCTCTAGAATTTTATAGAAGTTTTTAGTTTTACCCTATTGCATAAAGAAAAAAAATAATGTATAATGTAATTATCATAGGATAGGAGGAAAATAAAATAATGAAAAATAAAATCTACAAAAAAGTAGGATTACTAAGTATATCAGCATTAGTAGCACTATCATTTTCTGCACAAGTAAAAGCAGAACAAGAATGTAAAGAAGTTGAAAAGACAAACTATTACCTTTTTAGTGGAATTCATGACGAATCGGAGCTTAGCGAGATTAGTGATACTGCAATAGTTACATATAATGGAACGTTTTTTCCGAGTTTACCAAAAGATGCGACAATTTCAAATAAAACTAGAGTATGTTTATCAACTGATGAAGATACAAATAATTGCTCAAATGATGGCTTTGACTTAGAAAAATTCTATCAAACTTACAAAAAAGTGTTAACAGCACATGCCGCAAATAAAACAGCAACAGAAATTAATTTCGTTGCAAGTTATGCATTAGTATCAAAAGATGGTAAAATTCAAAATAAGACACAGGAAGACTTTGCTTATTATTTATCAGATGAATCAAACTCAAATATAACATATTATCTACATAATTATTGGTTTAAAAGTGATGAAAAAAACCAAGTAAGGTCAGAACCATCTAATGACATCGTAAGATATCAGGGAATAGAAGACAAAAATTTAATAGGTGCTGCAGTAATTCCACAAAAAACTTCTATTTCAGCACCAGATGCGGCAGGCACAGAAGCTATAGTGTTTTATATAACAAGAACAATTGTTAAAGATGATTTGAAAGGTAAAACTGCTTATGCACTAGTTGAGAAAAACGATACAAAGAAATATCTAACGCCTGCAATATATAAATTAACTTATACAGTAAATGAATGTAGTGATAAGCCTGATCCAACACCAGAAAAGAAATTTGAGGCTACTATAAAATATGTTGATAAAGATACAGGAAAAGATGTACACGATCCTTATAATGAAAAAGACTTAAATAATGGACACAAAAAAACAGTAGATTCACCAGATGTAGAAGGATGTAAATTAGTAAATAAAGATGAAGCACAAGTTAGTTATGTAATAAATAATGATGACTTCGAAAAAATCGTCGAGTACAGTTGTGAAGTAGCAGATCCTGGAAAAACAGGCAATGTTCTAATATTTGTTGCTTGGGTAGTAGGACTAAGTGCTCTAGGATACTCAGTATACTGGTTTAAGAAAAATAAACAAGAAGAAGTTTAATAAATAAAACCCAAAAAGATTATAAAAAATTATAATCTTTTTTCTTTTTGGACATTCACTATTACAAGGCGCTCATTTCTATCATAAAATAAAGTGATTATGAATAGAGGTGAAAAAAATGGAATTCATAAATCATAATACAGAATTAATGATTACATTGTTAACAATGATCGTTAGCTGGATATTAGGATTTATCGCCAAAAGATGCCCTTATGTAAATAATAATCTCATCATAATACAAAATATTATAGTGGGTCTCTTAGTTTCAATATTATATTTCATAATAACAAAAGATTTCAACTTAGCAATATCGTTAAGTGGCGTTTTTGCAGAAACAGGATACAATCTTATTCATAATATAGAAAAATTAATTAAGGAGGGTAATAATGGTACCAATAGTGAAAATGATAGTGCCTGAGAATAGGTACTATCTAAAATGCCCTTATGAAATGACACCTACTCGTATTGTAGTACATAATACCGCTAATGATGCTTCTGCTAGAAATGAAATAGCATACATGACAAATAATGACTACGAAACATCTTTCCACTATGCTGTTGATGACAAAGAAATAGTACAAGGTCTACCTGAAAATAGAAATGGATGGCATGCATCTGATGGTAATGGCAAAGGAAATAGAGAAGGTATAGCTATTGAAATCTGTTACTCATTATCTGGTGGAGAAAGATTCATAAAAGCAGAAAAAAATGCCGTAGACTTAATCGTAGATATATTAAATAGATATAATTGGAACATAGATAAAGTAACAAAACATCAGGATTACACTAATAAATATTGTCCTCATAGAACATTAGATATGGGTTGGAATAGATTTCTAAATATGATAAAAGAAAAATTAAATGAAACTAGAGAAAGACCATTTATAATAGGAGATATAATATATAATACTACAGATTTATATTTACATGAAACAGCAGGTTATGGTGGCAAATCAATGTTATTAGCCAAAGGTACTAAAGGCGTAGTAAAAAAATACCATTACAATAACAGCCTATACATGGCATTAGGAGATACAACTTCATATTATGATGCAGCTTGGACAAATGAATTTGAAAAGTTTACAAAAGAAGTCCCAAAAGAAGACAAACCTATAGTTCGAGAAGAAAATAAAGAAACAAATACAAAAGACGATAAAAAAGAAGAAAGCAACGATAACAAAGTCCAAGAGGAAAATAAAGATACAACAAAAGAAGAAAATAAAGAGACAGAAGAACTACCAGATAATCAAGATAAAAGAGTAAATGCCTTACTTTGGTTAGTAGATAAAATAATATTATTCATAAAACAAGTATTCAGAAAGAGGAAATAACACTCCTCTTTATTTATTTTATATTTCTTCATAAAAATAAATAAAAAATATTACCATCTATACTTCACTATCTTATTAAAGTATGATAAAATTAAAAAGAAAGATGGTGACATAATGAATACACAATTATTAAATAGCGAACAGCAAAAAGCTGTAAATCATATAGATGGACCAATGCTTGTTTTAGCAGGAGCAGGCTCAGGAAAAACCAAAGTATTAACAAATAGAATAGCAAACCTAATCCAAAATGGCGTAAGTCCAAGTAATATATTAGCAATAACCTTTACCAATAAAGCAGCCAAAGAAATGAAAGATAGAGAAATATCACTAATAGGAACACTAGCTTATAATATTCAGATATCTACATTTCATTCTTTAGGCTTAAAAATATTAAAAGAAAATTATTCACTTTTGGGTTATGATAAAAACTTTACCATCATCGATAGTGATGACGTTTTAACCATAATAAAAAAATTAATGAAAGATTTAAATATGAATAAAGATAAATATAATCCAAGAGAATTAAGAAACAAAATAAGTTCAGCAAAAAATGCTATGATGACCACAGATTCTTTTGCTAAAGTAGAATTTGACTATAATGTAGTAGAACTATATCGAAAGTATCAAAAGAAGTTAAAAACCGGTAATTCAGTTGATTTTGATGACCTATTAATTCTTCCAATAAGATTATTTAAAAACTATCCCAATGTTTTAAACGATTATCAAGATAGATATAAATACATTCTAATAGATGAATATCAAGACACCAATGAAGCCCAATATACTTTTAGTAAGTTATTAGCAGCCAAATATCGTAACATTTTTGTTGTAGGAGATAACGACCAAGCAATATACGCTTTTAGAGGGGCCAACTACAAGAATATATTAAACTTTGAAAAAGACTATCCAGAAGCAAAGACAATATTACTAGAAGAAAACTATCGTTCCACAAAAACAATATTAAATGCTGCCAATAGTGTTATTAAACATAATAGAGAAAGAAAAGATAAAAACTTATGGAGTAATAATATTGAAGGAGATAAAATAAAATACAAAGTAGTAACAAATGAAAAAGAAGAAGCTATCTTTGTAGGAGAAGAAATAAAAAAACTATTAGAAAAAGGCATCAAAGAAGAAGATATAGCAATATTATATCGTACTAATGCTCAGTCTCGTGTATTAGAAGAAGAAATGTTAAAAAAGAATATTAAATATAGAGTAGTAGGAAGTTTCTACTTCTATAATAGAAAAGAAATAAAAGACCTATTATGCTACTTAAGATTAATAAGTAATCATAAAGATGATGTAAGTCTGCTTAGAATAATAAATACTCCTAAAAGAGGAATAGGAGAAAAAACAATAGAAAATTTAACTACCAAAGCAGTAGAAAATAACACGTCTATATATGATGCTATAGATAGTGGTAAAGAGTTAGAATTCAAAAAAATAATTGAAGAATTAACACTTGCCAGTAGTAGTATAACTCTAACAGAACTAATAGATTTAATACTAGAAAAAAGTGGTATAAAGAAAGAATTACAATCATCTAAGTTACTAGAAGACGAAATAAGATTAGAAAATCTAAATGAGTTTAAAGGTGTAACTAAAAGTTATGAAGAAGAATACGGTTCTGCTACTCTAGAAGATTTTCTAAATGAAATATCTCTAGTAAGTGATATGAGTGAACATCAAGATGGATCAAATAGAGTAAGTTTAATGACTGTTCATTCAGTAAAAGGATTAGAGTTTGATTATGTCTTTCTAGTAGGAATGGAAGAAGGAATATTCCCTCACTATAATGCTATAAATGATGGAAGTAATTCCGCTATTGAAGAAGAAAGAAGACTTTGTTATGTAGCTATAACAAGAGCAAAAAAAGAATTATATATAACAAGTGCCGAGACAAGAATGCTATTTGGAAATACAAATAGAAATATGCCTAGTAGATTTATAGAAGAAATAGATAAAAAATACTTAGATATCGAAACTAAAGGAAGAATAAGTAATATAGTATCAAAAGTAAAAAAGACAATAGATAAAAACGCAACATATGAAGTAGGAGAACATATTTTGCATACCGATTTTGGTGAAGGTATCATAGTAGCAGTAGATAAATCAATAATAACAGTAGCATTCCCACATCCGATAGGTATAAAGAAACTCATGAAAGGTCATCCAAATATAACAAAATTAGATTAAAGAAATAGAACAAAAGAAGTATCTATTTCTTTTTAATATCATATAATACTACTGGAGGTATATATGGATTATAATATTTTAGTAAATAAAGATAATCCTTTGCCAAGAGCACATATTCCAAATACATTAGTAGATGCAGAAAGTGAATATAAGAAAAATGTATATATAGATAAAAAAGTAAAAGAATCATTTGATAGATTAAAAGAAGCCGCAAAAAGAAATAATTATTTAATAGATATAGAAAGTGGTTATCGAGATTATGACTATCAAGAAAAATTATATAATAAATTATTAGATGAAAAAGGATTTAACTACACAGTAACAAGAATAGCACGTCCTGGTTCATCAGAACATCAAACTGGATTAGCTATTGATTTCTGTGTATATCAAAATGAGAAGTCTTATATTGAACATGAAATAGAAGACTTAATAGAAACAAAATGGGTTCATCAAAATTGTCATAAATATGGTTTTATATTAAGATATCCGGAAGGTAAAGAAGATATAACAAAATATAGTTATGAACCATGGCACCTAAGATTTGTAGGAGATATAGCACCATATATATATAATAACAATTTAACATTAGAAGAATATAAAGAAAGAAAATCTATTTAGGTTTTCTTTTCATTTTATCGCCTCGCACTCTGTTACTCGCCGTTTTCTAATGCCTGTAGTCATTAGAAAAAAGTTTAGAGCCATTCGTCTCTAAACTTAAGTATTATTTTCATCATCATCTTCGATAAATAAGTCAGCAATATTAATATCAAGAACTAATGCAATTCTCCATAGAGTTCCAAGAGAAAAAGTTTGATGATTCTTACTTTCTATATTAGAAATAAACTGTGTTGAATAAGCAATCTTTTGGGCCAATTGCTCTTGAGTTAGGCCTTTTAATTTTCTTTGTTTTTTAATATTCTTACTAACAATTTCATAAACATAATTCTCATTATTTCTATCAAACATACAAAATCACCATCACATAAATAAATTTCAATATTATTTTCTCATTTTTTTATCAAAATATACTTACACTATTCGAGTAAGTGTGATATAATTAAATAGAGATAAGCCAATTTATCTTAAAAAAAGTACTAGTTACGTAGTATAGAAAGGAGTAAGTTATGAATAGTGAAACTAAACAATGTAAAAAATGTAAGGAGGAAATCAATAAGAAAGCAAAAAAATGTCCACATTGTGGTGCAAAACAAGGGCTTCCAATTTGGTTAATAATAATAATTGTTATATTAGTGATTGGCATCATTTCTAGCTTAGGCAGTAACTCTGAAGAATCAAAAGGCAATGACATAAACAATTCATCAAATCAAGCACCAGAAAATATTGAATATATAAAGATATCAAAAGATGATTTAGATGAAGCTCTAGAAAACAATGCTGCTTTAGCAAGAGAAACTTACATTAATAAATATGTCGAAGTAACAGGAAAACTAGGCGCAATTGATTCAGAATTAAAATACATTTCATTGGTTTCATCAACAGATGAGTGGGATTTAATTGGTATCCATTGCACCATTAAAAATAAGGAGCAAAAGGAAATAGTTAAAACATTAACAAAAGATCAAGAAATTACAGTTAAAGGTAAAATAACTGATGTTGGTGAAGTACTAGGTTATTATTTGGATATCACTGAAATATCTGTAGATTAATTGTTATGATGATATAGTAGTCTATATGAAGCTACTAATAAAAAGTCTAGTTACATAGTTTGGAAAGGAGTACACCATGAACAACGTAAATAAATATTGCGAATTTTGTG
>CAKPSW010000002.1 GCA_934183705.1 uncultured Bacilli bacterium
GCCTAGAGGAAGAAGTAGTAGAGAAATATAAAACTGAAAACGAAGATAATATGAAACCAGAACAGTTAAAAGAACTATTAACAAAAGTAGCATTAATATTCCATGGTATAGAATATGAATTATTTAGAAATATTGTCGTAAAAGAAAAGAAAAGAGCCGATGGACGTGCCATGGATGAAATAAGGCCATTATCTACTGATATCGATCTTCTTCCAAGGTGTCATGGTAGCGCTTTATTTACAAGAGGAGAAACTCAGTCTTTGGCTACAGTAACCTTAGGAGCTTTAGGAGAACATCAAATATTAGATGGACTAGGTATTGAAGATGCTAAAAGATTTATGCTTCACTATAACTTCCCAGCCTTCTCTGTAGGAGAAACAGGAAGATATGGTGCCCCTGGTAGAAGAGAAATAGGCCATGGTGCCTTAGGAGAAAGAGCTTTATCTTATGTAATACCTTCTGAAGAAGAATTCCCATATACCATAAGAGTAGTAAGTGAAATCCTAGAAAGTAACGGTTCATCATCTCAAGCCACAATATGTGCCGGAACAATGGCTCTAATGGCCGCTGGTGTACCAATAAAAAAACCAGTAGCAGGAATAGCTATGGGATTAATAACCCATGAAGATGAATATACAATACTTACTGATATTCAAGGAATGGAAGATCATCTAGGAGATATGGATTTCAAAGTAGCAGGAACAAAAGATGGTATTACTGCTCTTCAAATGGATATCAAAATAGATGGAATAAATAGAGATATATTAAAAGAAGCTTTAGCTCAAGCAAAAAAAGCTAGACTAGAAATATTAGATGTAATTACAAAACAAATAGAAAAACCAAGAGAGGATGTATCTAAGTATGCTCCTAAGACAGAAACATTTATGATAAATCCAGATAAGATTAAAGATGTTATCGGTCGTGGTGGAGAAATGATTACCAAGATAATATTAGAGTGTAGTGGTGTAAACACAGTAAATGACATAAACGCTGTTAAAGTAGATTTAGAAGATGATGGAAGAGTAATTATATATCATACAGATAGAGATATAATAAATAAAACAGCTGAAAGAATAAAAAATATAGCTAGAGAAGTAGAAATAGGAAAAGTATATACTTGCAAAGTAGTAGATGTAGAAGATTTTGGTATCTTCGTAGAATTATGGCCTGGATGTGAAGGACTAATTCACGTATCACAATTAGATACAAAGAGAGTAGAAAAACCAAGTGATATGTTCAAAGTAGGAGACGAAGTAATAGCAATAGCTACAGGATATGACAAAAAAGGAAAACTAAACCTATCAAGAAAAGAACTATTAAAGAAATAGAAAAAACATCTATTTCTTTTAATTTAAAAATATTATCTAATAGTAACTTATTATATTAGAAAAATTAAAAAAGATATTGTATTTTAAAAAAAAGTATGATAAAATTATAGAGAATAGGAGAGATATATATGGCACTAAACAAACTAAAAAAATTCGTAAGTGAAGAAGTAATGAATGAAGAATTTAGAGAAGATGAATACTATGATGCTGAAAACGTTACTATTCCTAGTAGTGGTAAAATGATTCTTTTAGAACCTCGTGCTTATTCTGAAAGTCAGCAAATCGCAGACCATTTAAAAAAGAGAAACACCGTTGTTGTAAATATGAAAAGGGTAACACCAGATCAAGCTAAAAGAATAGTAGATTTTTTAAGTGGCACTGTATATGCAATAGGTGGAGACCTTCAAAAAATAGGTGGTGGAATATTCTTATGTACACCTAAAAACGTAAACGTTGAAGGAACCATTTCCGAAGAAGACGAAAAAGGAAAGAAAAAAAACGATATTGACTTAGAATGGTAGAAGGTAGAAGGTGACTTTTTATGAAGAGGTTTACTATCGAAAATAACGGCTATAACATTGAAGAAGTAAATAGATTTATTGACATCGTTATTAAAAGATTAGAAAAATTAAACAGTGATAATGCTCTTATGCAAATGAAAATCTCTTCATTAGAAGAAGAACTACAAAAGAGCAAAAAAGAAGAAATAAATTTAAGCGAAGCAATCCTAGCGGCTCAAAAAACTGCCGATAGAATTAAAGAGTTAGCTCGTGAAGAATCCAACATGATTGTAGAACAGGCAAGAAATAACGCCAATTCCATCGTTCATGAAGCTCTTTTAACCGCTGAAAAAACTAACAACGAAGCTATGATTCTAAGAAAAAATATTACTGTATATAAAAATAGAGTAAAGAACATTATCAAATCACAACTAGAAATAGCAGATGAACTAGATAAATACGACTTAGATAACTAAATACCAATATAGGTATTTTTTTCATAGATATATATTGAAAAAAAGATAAAAAAAAGATATAATTAATATATAATGAAAAGGAGGCGTTAGAAGTGATAAAAAACGTATTTATGGAAGTGCTTCCCGATGTCTGGCCCATGCTTATAATCATATTAGTAATAATAGTAAGTTTAAGAGTAACATACCTAATAACAAAAAATAAAAAATTCAAGTTGCATAAGGAGATAATATATCTCCTAGCAATAATATACCTATTATGCCTATTCCATGTAGTAACATTTCAAGATAGCAATTATGGAACATCTAACTTCACGCCATTTAAAGAAATATTTAGATACGACATAGGTACTCACAAATTTATGAGAAACGTTATGGGAAATATTATATTATTTATTCCATATGGCTTCTTAGCTTCATACCTACTAAAAAACAAAAAGTTCTCTGTTATATCAATTCTTACTATAATAGCATCACTTACTATTGAAACAGTTCAGTACTATATAGGAAGAGTCTTTGATATCGATGACATAATTCTAAATGTTACAGGAGGAATAGTAGGCTTTCTAATATATATCGGGCTAGATGCTATCAAAAATAAAATAAAAATACTAAAAAATGATACCATATTAGATATACTTATCATAATATTCTTAGCATTAATAATAATATATTCCTTTAATATTAATGTATTCAGTATATGGGGGCAATAAAAATGTTTGAAATATTTAACGAAACAGATAAAGAAATAAAAGAAATAGATAAACTAGAAAACTATATGAATTTTGTCGTTGACAAATTAGACTTAAAAAAAGCCATATTTAATATAATATTTGTGAATAGTGAAGAAATTCATAAAATAAATAAAGAATATAGAAATGTTGATAGAATAACTGATGTTATATCCTTTGCTTTAGAAGATAACAAAGATATATCATATAAAGACTTTAGACTATTAGGAGATATTTATATAGCTATTGAAGTTGCTTACAGTCAAGCTCTAGAGTATAATCACAGCACCGAAAGAGAAGTATGTTTCCTATCAACACATGGCTTATTACATCTATTAGGATATGATCATATGAAAGAAGAAGATGAAAAAATAATGTTTGAAAAACAAAAGGAGTTATTAGATGCCTACGAGATCAAAAGATAAAAGAAGTTTTAAAAAAAGCTTTATAGATTGTATTCACGGATTAGAATTCACTATTACCAATGAAGATAATTTTAAAAGAGAAATAATTTTAGGAATAATAGCTCTAATTATGTGCTTTATCCTTAAAGTATCCAAGCTAGAGTTCATAATAGTCCTAGTAGTAATAGCATTAGTATTAATAAGCGAAGTTATAAATACTGCTATAGAAAAAACAGTGGATTTATATACTACTAAATATAATGAAACTGCTAAGATAGCTAAAGATGTATCAGCCTTTTCAGTACTATTAACATCTATATTCGCATTAGTAATAGGCCTTTTAATATTTGGCGAAAAAATAATAACACTAATAGGAGGATAAATATGGAAGAGAGCTTAAAAAGATTACTAAGAAATAGTTATAGCCCATACTCTAATTTTAAAGTATCAGCTATATGTCTTATGAAAGATGGAAAAACCTTTGGTGGAGTAAATGTAGAAAATGCATCATATGGAGCTACTATATGTGCTGAGAGAGTAGCAATTACTTCTGCTATAGCAAATGGATATACAAAAGGAGATTTTAGTAAACTATACGTAATGTGTGATACTAGTAAAATAGCATCAAGTTGTTTTATGTGTAGACAAGTAATAAATGAATTTTTTGATAAAGATTCTGAAATAATACTATATAGTAATGATGGTGAAAAAGAAGTATATACAGTAAGAGAACTATGTCCTTATCCATTTGGAAGTTCTGATTTAATATAAATACGCCTCTAAAATTAAAATAAATAATTGTCAAATAAATAAAAATATGCTAAAATTTAAATAGATAGAAAGGTAGGTGCCATTATGTTAACTATGAATGAAAAAGAAGAAACGTTAATCAAAAAAGCATCTATTTACTCAAACAAAGAAATAAACAATTATAACACTACCAATAAATATAGTATAACTATGAAAATAACTAATAGAAATATTAGTCCTTTTTCGTATCTATTTGGTGGTGATATTATATGAATAGTAAAAACAAAAAGATAATAATAATTATTATATCAGTTATATTAATATTATTTGGAATATATATGTTATATAATACTTTTGCAGTAAGTACTATAGCTTCAAAGAGTGAAGATAATATATACGATATAATAGCAGGAGAAGGAACAACTATAACAGTTCCAAAGGGTAATAGTAAAACAATATACTTTCACCTAAAAAATACAAATAATAGTAGTGTAAAATATGCATTAGGATATAATACTACTGCTAATATAGAAGTAAAAGTATATGAAGACTCTAAAGATAAAACAAGTGATATAATAGGTTATACAGAAAATAAATATATTAAATTATATTTAAATAATACTTCTACTACTGATAATACTGTTACTATTACATCAGTATTAGGTTATGAAAATGGAGGAGATCTAATAGTACCAGATGGTATTAGTTTAATAACAGAAGTATATACTCCACCAAAAATAACAGAACCTACAGTTGTTTTATCAGATTATATAACTAATTTATATACTAGTGCTAGTAAATCTACAGCAACAAATAATAGTATTAAATATAATTATGCATCTTCGGTTAATCTAATGAACGATAGATTAGGTAGTTCATCTACTAGTGTTAACGGAGGTAATATAAGATACTATGGAGCATCACCAAACAACTATATATACTTTAATTGTAGTAATTATTATAACCAGACTTCTGATACTTGTGAGTTGTGGCGTATTATAGGAGTATTTGATGGTAAAGTAAAGATAATTAGAAATGAAACTATAGGTGCTTATTCATGGGATACATCAGCATCAGACGTAAACTCAGGGCAAGGAGAAAATGAATGGCCACAAGCTGATTTAATGAAACTACTTAATCCTGGGTATTCATCTGAATCAGTCGGAGGAAGTTTATATTACAACGGTGGGTCTGGTACATGCTTCTCAGGGGAAAATAATGCTACCACATCATGTGACTTTAGTTCAACAGGATTAAAAAATAACACCACAAGAGGAAAAATAGCCGAAGTAACATGGAATCTCGGAGGATGGGATGGTAGTAGCACTACAGTATACCCAAACCAAATATATGGACATGAAAGAGGAAAAAAAGTATATTCTGGACGTAGTACGACATGGAAAGGAAGGGTAGCCCTTCCATATGAAAGTGATTATGGATATGCAGCCAACTTTACCAAATGTAATAAAACACTGTACGATTATAATGAAAGTGTATGTACAAGTAATAACTGGATGTTTCCTGTAATTACAACATCTGGTGATAACTTTGGTTGGTTTTTAACTACTGATGCTGAGTATTTTACTTCTGGATGTTATATTGATCCTAGCGGTTATGTCTATTACTATTGTAATATCGAGGTAGCAGAAAAAAGATGGACAGTTACACCAACTCTCTTCTTGAATTCTGATGAAAGTATTATAGAAGGAAATACAGGTTCAATAAGTGATCCATATAAATTAAGTCCATAAAAGGAGGTACTAATGAAAAAAATAGAGATTAAAAATATATATTTAATACTAGTCATTTCTATAGGATTAATAGGATTAGGTATAGGATCAACTTATGCTATGTTTACCGCTAGTGATAAGATAGATAATCCCATTAGTTTATCTTCTAATTTATCTTCAGAAGAAGATATATTTGAATCCTTTGATATTACTTTAAATTCTAAAGAAAATAAAAGTATTAAATTTAATATTACTAATAGTAATAATTTAAATAATCTAAAATATGCCTCTTGGTATATATATGAAGGTAATGATACTGATTTAACTTTTTATACAAGTATAAGTAGTACCAGTGATATAGAACCAAATGGAATACTAAGTACTACTGGAGGAGTTATTAATATTAAAATAGTTAATAATACTACTAGTAAAATTAATCTAGTAATAGGAGTATCTACAAGTAAAGATAATATAATATTACCTAATTACATGAAATTAATATCTAGTAATGAAGAACCTAAAGAACTACTAGCAGATTATATAACTAATCTATATACTAATGCAGAAAAAACTACAGCAAAAAATAATAGTATTACATATAATTATGCTTCTTCAGTATCACTTATGAACGATAGACTTGGTAGTTCATCTACTGATATTGATGGAGGTAATATAAGATATTATGGAGCTAGTCCAAATAACTATATATACTTTAATTGTTCTGATTATAATAATCAAACCTCTAATACTTGTGAACTTTGGAGAATCATAGGAGTATTTGGTAATCAAGTAAAGATAATTAGAAATGAAACTATAGGTGCTTATTCATGGGATACATCAGCATCTAATATTAATTTAGGAAATGGTATAAATGAATGGTCGCAAGCTAAACTTATGAAACTACTTAATCCTGGATATGAAAATGAAACCGTTGGAGGAAGTCTATACTATAATAAAGGGTCTGGTACATGTTATTCAAGGAATAACAATGCTACAAAATCATGTGATTTTACTTCAACAGGTATAAAAAATGATGCAACAAAAAATAAAATAGCAGAAGTAACATGGAATCTAGGTGGATGGAACACTGCAAGTATATATTCAAATCAAATCTATGGCTATGAAAGAGGAACTAAAGTACTATCTGGGCGTAGTACAACATGGCCAGGAAGGATAGCCCTTCCGTATCCATCTGATTACGGATATGCAACAGACTTTAATAAATGTACGCAAAATTTATATAATTATGAAAGTAGCACTAATTCATATGGTTGCAAAAACAATGACTGGATGTATCCTATAATTACTAATTCATCTAGCAATAACGGATGGTTATTAACCCCTGATTCTGACAATTCGTATCTTGCGTGGAGTGTGCGCTCGTCGGGCTATGTCAACAACGGCAACGGCAGCTACTACTACGTGTATAACACGAACGTGGTCGCTCCAGTCCTTTATCTATCCTCTGATGAGAGTATTGTAGAAGGAACTACAGGTACAGAGAGTAATCCATTTAAATTAAACCCATAATACTTAAAGTTTAGGTACATATATACCTAAACTTTTTCTTGTTAATTTATCTTTATTATGATAAAATTAAATAGAGAAAGGAAGAACTATTTATGAAAAGTGGATTTGTAAGTCTTATAGGAAGACCAAATGTAGGTAAAAGTACATTATTAAATAGCATATTAGGAAAGAAAGTAGCTATAACATCAGAAAAACCTCAAACAACAAGAAATATGATTCAAGGAATATATAATGATAAAGATACTCAAATAGTTTTTGTAGACACTCCAGGTATTCATAAACCTCAAAATAAACTAGGAAAAGTATTAAATAAACAAGCATACTTTACCATAAATGACGTTGATATAGTCATAATGGTTGTAGATATAACAGAAAAAATAGGTAAAGGTGATAACTTTGTTATTGATATTCTAAAGAATATTGAAGAAGAAAAACCAGTATTCTTAGTAATAAATAAAATAGATAAACTACCTCGTGAAGAAATATTAAAAAAGATAGATGAATATCAAAAACTATTCAACTTCACTGAAATAATACCATTATCCGCTAGAAAAAAAGATAATGTAGATAGATTAATAGAAGTATTAAAAAAATACTTACCAGATAACATCAAATACTTTGATGATAAAACTATTACTAGTAGTGATAGAAATTTTATTATATCAGAATTTATAAGAGAAAAAGTATTAGACTTAACCGAAGAAGAAATACCACACTCAGTAACTTGTATCGTCGAAGACATAGAAGAAGATGAAAAGATGCTCTCTATAGCATCTACTATTATCGTAGATAGAGAAAACCTAAAGAAAATAATAATAGGTAAGAATGGTAGTAAGATAAAAGAAATAGGAACTAGAGCTAGAAAAGATATTGAAGCATATTATAATAAAAAAGTATATTTAGATCTATTTGTAAAAGTAGTACCAAAATGGCGTGATAAAGAAAAATTCCTAAATATGATAGGATTTAAAGATTTTTTGAATAAATAATAAATAAAAAACCCAATATATAATAGGGTGATAAAATGAATAAAGAAGACTTATGGTTATTATTTAAAAAAACAGGTAAAATAGAGTACTATTTAAAATATAAAAGTCTTAAAGAAAAAGAGTGATAGACATATGTATAAAAAAATAGAAGGAATAATAATAAGTGAATATTCTTTTGAAGAATCAAGTAAAATAATAAATATATTTACTGAAGAAGGAATAATCGGCGTAATAGCAAAAGGGGCCAAAAAAATAAAAAGCCCCTTCTTTAGTAGTACAACTAAATTATGTTATGGAACCTTTGATATCATCTATAAAGAAAATGGCTTATCAAAATTAAAAGAAGCTACTATTACAAATGATTATCGTAAAATAAGAAAAGATATAAATAAAATATCTTATGCCACATATATAACCGAACTATCATCTCAAGTATATAAACATGAACAAAACAAAGAAATATTATCTTTATATATAGCATCTTTAAATAAAATAGAAGAAGGTTATAATCCCTTAATAATAAGTAATATTCTAAAATTAAAACTATTAGATTACTTAGGTATCAGACCAGTAATAGATAGATGTGTAGAATGTTCCAGTAAAAAAGATATTATAACCATATCTAGTTATCTAGGAGGATACGTTTGTAAAAATTGCCGTAAGAATGAACCTCTAGTATCCCCAAAAACAATAAGTCTAATAAGAATGCTATATTATGTTGATATATCTAAAATAACAAAATTAGAAATATCAGATGAAATAGCCAAAGAAATAGATAAATTCACAAATGACTACTATGACAGATATTCAGGAATCTATCTAAAAAGTAAAATATTATTAGAAGCATAGAATAAAATATATTAGGTGATGACATGGTTTCATTAAAATATATTATAATCCCTATATCCATAGCCATAGTGGCTCAAATAATCAAAACCATAATAGAAATAATTAAAACCAAAAAAATAAATCTATTAAGATTATTAGATGGAATGGGTGGTATGCCCAGTGTTCATTCAGCCCTAGTATCAAGTCTAGCAACCCTAGTATATTTAGATTATAATATATCGTCAGCAATATTTAGTATTACTCTTATTTTCTCCCTAATAGTAATATATGATTCTATGGGAATAAGATATGAAAGTGGAAGCCATGCCAAAGTATTAAATGAATGTCTAGGTACCAATCTAAATGAAAAACTAGGCCATAAACCCATTGAAGTTCTTCTAGGAGTCCTCTTAGGAATAATATTAACAATATTAATAAATAAAATAATATAAACAAGCTCTATAGCTTGTTTATTTCTTTATATTATAAATAAATTTAATAAAATGATATAACCACTTATTAATAACTAAATCATATCTGCCAATACACTCATATACCTTACCACCAAATCCCATTTTAAATAAATAATTACCATTCTTCTTATCTCTATTACTAATACTACCAAAATTAAATATCTTATATCCCAAAGTTAAATATTTCTTAATAATTTCCCATTTAATCAAATGTGAAGAATAAAAATTCTTAAGTTCTTCATTATAAACTTCATCCATAAAATAAATTTCTCTATTATTCTTAATGATTAAAATAGCCCCAATTAAAGCACTATCAGGATATTTAGTATATATATTAGTGGCCTTAATTATCTCATTATTATATTTAGCAATAATCCTATCAGATTCCATCTTTTTATTAACAACCGAATCCCTCTTAGAAGTAGAATTCTGCATAATCTTACTAAGATTATAATTTCTATCTTCTTCTTTTTTCAAAAGAAAACGATAATTATTAATATATTGTTCAGGATTAATTTTAGCAAAATAAATCTCAGCTCCATTAATATCATTATTAAAATTATCTATAATAGCCCTAATTCTATTACTATCAATCTTATTATTAAGATTAAGAAGTGTATCAATATTATTATTCTCATCCTTATATATAGTAATAGATCTCTTAAGAGCTAACTTAATATTTCTCTTAGTATTAGAATTAAACATCTTATAAGTATCATCAGGGGTCTTCTCAGTCTCTAACACTACCTTCATATCACTATTCTTACTACTTCGAGCAAAAGAAAGATCAAGAAGAAGCTTAATAATATTAGTATCAAAATAAATAACTTCACCATTTTTATCAAACATTTTATAAACAGAAGTATTATCTACAGATAAATAAACATATTTCCTACTTTTTAAATACTCTTTAAGATATGTAATAAAGTCTTTAAACAAAGAATCATTATCATAATCAATAAGAAATCCACCAGGAACAAATCCAATATTAAAACCAAATATCACTCTTTCTAAAATTAATACTGCTCCCATAATAGTATTATCATTTTCATTAATAAAACCTAAAAACAATCTATTATAATTACTATTAATTTTAGCATATTCACAAGTTTGAAAATAATTCCTAGAACTATGTAACTTAGAATAGTTTTTAAATTGTACCTCATTAAGCTCAATAATCTTCATAATCTCAACTCCAATTAACATTATAACATATAAAAAAAAATAAATAAAGTAATTAAATACTATGAATTTCATAAAACTTATGCTATACTAATTATAGTTAGAATAGAAGGTGTGATAACAATGAAACTATCAAAAAAAGAATTAAAAGCCTTAGATGGATATTTTAGATGTGCCAATTACTTAGCTGTAGGACAATTATATTTAGTAGATAATCCCTTATTAGAAGAACCATTACAGTGGCAAGACGTCAAAAAGAAAATAGTAGGACATTGGGGTACTGTACCAGGACAAAACTTTATATATGCACACCTAAACAGAATAATAAAAAATAATGATTTAAATATGATATATATATCTGGACCAGGACATGGTGGCAATAGTCAAATCGCCAATACATATATTGAAGGAACTTATTCTGATATATATAAAGACATAACTGAGGATAAAGAAGGATTAAAAAAACTATTCAAACAGTTTTCATATCCCGGAGGAACATCCTCTCATTCATCTCCTGAAGTACCAGGAAGTATTAACGAAGGCGGTGAACTTGGTTATAGCTTATCACATGCTTTTGGAGCCGTATTTGATAATCCTGATTTAATAGCGGCCTGTGTAGTAGGGGATGGCGAAGCAGAAACTGGACCATTAGCCACAAGCTGGCATTCCAATAAATTTCTAAATCCCAAAACAGATGGAGCAGTACTTCCAATATTACATTTAAACGGTTATAAGATTAGTAATCCAACAATATTATCAAGAATTACTACTGATGAGTTATTATCACTATTCTGGGGATATGGCTGGAATCCATATATTGTTGAAGCTCAAGCCACTATAGATATGCATAAAAAAATGGCAAGCACATTGGACAAAGTAATAAAAGACATCAAAAAAATACAATATGATGCTAGATATAATAATAAGGTAGAACGTGTAAGATGGCCTATGATAATACTAAAAACAAAAAAAGGTTGGACAGGCCCTAAATATGTAGATAACAAAAAAATAGAAGGAACCTACAGAAGTCATCAAGTACCACTACCTCTTGAAAACGATGAAGAATTAAAACTATTAGAAAAATGGCTAAGAAGTTATCATCCAGAAGAATTATTCGATGAAAATGGAAAAATTAAGCCATATATCAAATCAATAGTTCCATATAACAGAATGGGAGCTAGCCCATATGCCAATGGAGGAAAACTATTAAAAGAACTAAAAGTACCAGATATAGATAAATATAGTGTCGATGTAGAAAAACCAGGATGTATTGAAAAAGAAGATATGCGTGTATTAGGAAACTTCATTCGCGATATCATTAAAAATAATCCAAATAATTTTAGAGCTTTCGGACCAGATGAAACAATGAGTAATAGACTATCACACCTTTTTGATATCACTACTAGAAGATGGTACTTGCCAATAAAAAAAGAAGATGATTATCTATCTATAGATGGAAGAGTAATGGATTCATATCTAAGTGAACATACTTGTGAAGGATGGCTAGAAGGATATATCTTAACCGGAAGACATGGCTTTTTCGCTTCATATGAAGCCTTTATAAGAATTATCGATTCGATGGCCAGTCAACATGCTAAATGGATAAAAGTATCCAAAGAACTACCATGGCGAGAAGAAATAGCCTCATTAAATTATATATTAACATCTAATGTTTGGCAACAAGACCACAATGGCTATACCCATCAAGATCCCGGCTTCATAGATCATCTGGCTAACAAAAAAGCCGATATCGTAAGAGTATATCTGCCTCCTGATGCCAACTGCCTATTATCTTGCTTTGACCACGTAATAAAAACAAAGAACTATATAAACGTTATTGTAGCCTCAAAACATATGCGTCCTCAGTGGTTATCTATGGACAAGGCCAAACAGCACTGCCAAAAAGGATTATCAAAATGGGAATTCGCAAGTAATGATAAAAAAGGCACAGACATAGTCTTAGTCTCTATAGGGGATGCCCCTACACTAGAAAATATGGCTGCTGTCAAAATTATAAGAGAATACCTTCCTGATATAAAGATAAGATTTATAAATGTCGTAGACTTAATGAAACTACAACCAAATACCATGCATCCACATGGACTTACAAATGCTGAATATAATAAACTATTTACCAAAGATAAGCCAATAATATTCAATTATCATGGCTATCCAACACTAATTCATGAATTCACATATACAAGAGAAAATAAAAATATATCTGTTCATGGTTACATGGAAGAAGGAACAATAACAACCGCTTTTGATATGCGTGTAAAAAATAAAATAGATAGATATAATATCGTCATAGATATAATAAACCATCTAGAAGTATCCAAAACAAATGAAGGTAAAAAAATAATAAAACTAATGGAAGAAAAACTAAAATATCATGATAAATACATAAAAGAGTACGGTATAGATACCGAAGAAATAAGAAATTTCAGTTGGGAGTGATAAAAAATGGATAAACTATTTGAAGAATATAATAGATATGAAGAAATAATTCAAAGTAAAAAAGAAAAAGAAGAACAACTACTAAAATTAAGCGGTGATACAAAGGAAGAAGCCATAAAAAAAATAAACGAAATATCATCTTCCCTAGGAAAATTAAAAGAAGAAGAAGATAGCTATAACAAAGAAAATATAGAAAAAATAGGTAGATACTTTAAAATGCAAAATGACTTTAATAGAATATGCAAAGATATAAGAGCAGTAGAGTCATTATCCAAAAAATCACAAACAGAAAAAATAGAAGTTCACTCAGCTGAAGGAAGAAAAAGAAAAATAGACAAATCCCTAGTAGAAGATTATCAAACTCTAGTAAGAGAAAAAAACAAATTAAGACCTCTTATCAAAAGAGAATATGAAAATATAAAAACAATAAAAGCATTAAAAACCCATACTACTCCAAAAGAAGAAATTATAGAAACTAAAGAAACAGAATTCGTCTTCCCAAAAATAGAAACCTATGATGACTTATCTATAGAGGACAAAATAAAAGAAACCAAAAAACGAATTGAAAGAATATTTAATCTTAGTACACTACCAAATCAAGGTAAAAAAATAATAGTTACTTATGAAGGTAAAAGAAGACCTCTTGCCAGAAAGTATCAAGGCTATTATAAAGAAACAATAAAAGAATTAGGACTACTTCAAAGTGATATAAAAAGGCAAGAATCTTCTAAAGAGATGCCAAAAGAAGCACAAAAAGAAATAGCTAAAGCCCCATTAGTGGAAATCTCTAAGTTAGAAAAGAAAGAAGAAACACCTATTCAAAAAACAAATAGATGGTTTTCTAGTGAAGAAGATGAAAGAATATTTAGTGAACTATTTAAAGATTGCCCTCCAGCCAAACAAGATAAAATATATGCTATGCTATTCTCTAAATATGTAGTAGAAAGAAAGAATGCACTATTAGAGAGCCTAAACAAACGTATAGAAAAAGAGCCATCATTTACTCAACAGGTAAAAGTAGCCAAAGCCAAAGTTCTATCCATAGGAAAAAATATCAAAGATAAACTATCCATGATTGGAACTAAAATCAAAGATAAAACTGCTAAAGTAGGAGAAGACTTAAAATCTGGGGTAGAAATGCTTAAAGAAAAACAAGAAAAAACAAAAGCATCCGCTATAGGTAAAGTAGGAGATTTAGAATACGAAATAATATCTAGAACAATAAATCTAAAATCAAATACTTGCCAAAAAGTATCAGGAATTAAAACCAAGATAACTTCTATAAGCAAAAAAGACTTACTAACACTCCAAATAAAATTCAATCAAATAAGAGAAAAACTAGAGTCAAATAAAGCCAAAAGAAAATTTAGCAAAAATGAACTATTTGAATTAGTAGAAATATTACGTAAAGAAAACGAAGAGTTAAAAGAGCAAAATAGAACTTTAAATGAAAGAGTAAGAGTATTAAGTCAAAACCCTCGTAGTGGTTATATAGCCACTATAATAGTAACTATAGGAGGATTCTTACTAGTATCATTACTAATCTTCACTATAGTAGGAAAAATAGTAAATCATTAGGAGACTAACTATGGAATTTAATGTTGTTAATGAAAATAGTAATTTTAAATTAGGAAATATATTATCAGTATTTAAAATACCCGAAAGTGAAAAAGAAATAGTCTTATTTTCTTTAGAAGATTTTGAAAGTACTGATGAAGGAAGTTTGCACATTGCATATCTAAATACTGATATTAATGGTTATGATTATATAAGCGAAATAGAAGATGAAAACATCGAAAAAAAAGCAATGCTTGTAGTAAAAGATTTGATAGGAGTGATAAACCATGAATAATAAATTTAAAGTAATAAGCGAAAATAATGAAGAATATATGATAGAAGTAATAACCGTATTTAATCATAAAGATAAAGAGTATGTAATATATTCCCTTCCAACTAGTGAAGATAAAGTAGATATATGCGTATCAAGATTAGAAGAAGATAAAGAAGGATATTCTATATTCACTGATATAACAGATGATATAGAAAAAAAAGAAATAGACAACATTGTAAAAGAATTACTAGAAGAAATAAATAAGTAAAACCAATCAGTTTTACTTATTTTTCATTACTTTATAAAATTCTTTTGGAATATCACTATTAAAAACCATAATATCATTAGTAATAGGATTAATAATGTCAAGTCTATTAGCGTGCAAACAAAGCCTATTAATCGGATTATCTTTCGCCTTATATCTACTATCACCCAAAATAGGATGATTAATATCATGCATATGACATCTAATCTGATTTCTTCTTCCTGTAGAAATAAGTATTCTAAGCATACTATACTTACCATTATCACATATCTTCTCATAATCAGTAATAGAAAATAAACCATCTTTATTCTTTGAAGAATAAACAAGTAAAGTCTTAGTCTGTTTCAAATAAGATTCAATATGACCAACATTATCACAAACACCCTCTACTATAGCGGTATATTCACGCCTTTTAGCCAAACTATTCCAATTATCCTGATAAAGCTTCTGTACTCTTTGATTCTTAGCAAATAAAATAACTCCCGAAGTATCCACATCAAGTCTATGAACAATAAAAACCTTCTTATTATATCTCTTCAAATAATCAGATACCCTTCTATATAAAGTATTAACTTTTTCATTATTATTAGATATAGTCAAAATACCCGAAGGCTTATCAATAACAATAATATTATCATCTTCATAAATAATCTTTAGATTAAAATTATCATCTCTATCTTTATTAAACACAATAACATCTCCAACATTAACTCTATAATCATATTTATCTACCATAACATTATTAACATAAATACACTTATTTTTAAGTAAAGACTTAATATTATTCTTAGATTTATAAGTAAGCTTATCCCTTAAATAATTAAAAATAATATCATTTCTATCCACGATAATCCTATTCAAAATATCCACCTCAGATAACATTATACAACATTTATAAACATATTAAAAGAACTATTTAATTAAAACTTTTCTCTTATTAATCCTAGCATTAATTCTTCTATTATACATAAATGCCTTATTATATTCTTCTTCATTATAAAGACCAATATATAATGAAAAATTATCCATATAAAAAAACTGCATATTATTAATATCATCAATAGCCCCAAAGACAATATCATAATTACTAGTAAAATTATCTCTAATCATATCAATTAATTTATCACTATCACTATTATTAAGAACAATAAAATTATTATACATAATCTCACTATCAGATAAATTATTAGTAATACTAATATTAACCCTAGTATTATCTGACATAATCTTCTTATCCACTATCATTTGATATTTACCATCATAACCATTAAACATTAAATACTTAATAAAAAAATCATAACTATTAAAAAAATTCATAAGTTCCTTATCCATATAATCACCATATAATTAAATGCACCAAAATAAATAAAATTACAAAAATAACAATATAATATTGCTAAGACAAATAAAAATATGTATAATTAACTTAGGGTGATAATATGAATTTAAATGAAACATTAGCGGAGCCTTTATTTACAAATATAGATGCCTACTGGGAAGTAATACCCAAAATAAAAGACTTCCCTCAATCATTAGAAGAAAATATAAATAAAGATAATTACACTGAAATAAAAGAAGGTATATGGATTGGAGAAAACGTAAGTATAGACAAAACAAGTATTATCAAAGGACCATGTATCATTGATGATAATACTACTATCGGACCATATGCCTACATAAGAGAAAACACTATAATAGGTAAAAATTGTCATATTGGTCATGCCACAGAAATAAAAAATAGCATCATTTTTAACAATTGCCAAATATCCCATTTTAACTATATAGGGGATTCCATCATCGGAAATAATAGTCACTTAGCAGCGGGAGCAATAATAAGTAACCTAAAAAATGATGGTTCCAATATTAAAATAAACAACATCGAAGTACCACTTCGTAAACTAGGAGCCATTATTCATGACCATGTTGAAGTAGGATGTAATAGTGTTATTTATCCAGGAACAATCATTTATTCAAATGTAAGTATATATCCCCTAACAAGAGTAAGAGGAGTAATAAAAGAAAATACCATCGTAAAAGATGAACATACAAAAGTAGAAAGAGTAGATAACAAATAATATCTACTCTTTAATCAAAATTTGCAAAAATCAAACATTTGTGCTATAATACTAATCACTCAAAGGGGAGGTATAATTATGACGTTATTAGAAGCCTATAAAGTTATAGGAGTAAAAGAAAGTGATACTATTGAAATAATCAAAAAAAGATATAGAAAACTAGCTCGTGAAAATCACCCAGACGTATCAGAAAGAATAGATGCTGAAGAAATAACAAAAAGATTAAATGTTGCTTATGATATAATTATTAAATCTAAGAAGGAAGAACAAAGTCAAACAAGTAAAGAAGATACATCTAGTAAAGAAAATCATAATGACTACAAAAATAATCAATATAAATATGATCAAAATACATATGACTACAATAAAGAAAGTGAAAGACTATATAAGATGTATACAGATGAAAAATATGTTGGAGCAACAGCCAAAGATAAAGAATTCATAGATTGGTTAAATGATTATAAAAGAATAGAAAAAATTGCTTCCGGGTTAAATACAACACGTGCTAAACTATATGCCAAATATGTATCCTTCATATATAGCCATCAATTAAACAAAGACAATCTAAAATTAACTTTTATAGAATATATAGAGTTAACATTAATGTGTCATAATATGAATAAAACTATCGAAGAATTAGAAAAAGAACACAAAGAAGCTTTAACTGGCTATATAACTAATAAAGAAAACTTCTTAGAATATGTATTAGAAAGAAGACAAATAAAAGAAATATCAAAATATATTGGTATAAGAGAAGCGGATTTAGAATTAGATTATCTATATCAAAGAGTTATAGGTAAACTAAATAATTGCCCTTTTATATTATTTGCTAAAGAAAAATATCTAGAATATATCAGTAGTGAAACTAAATATAAATATAAGACAAAATAGGACTAAACAAGTCCTATTTTTCATACTATTTTATAGGTGATAGTATGAAAAAAATATTAGTAGCATGTATAAGCATTTTAATTCTTATGCCTATAGTAAGAGCCAGTACCACTAGTGCCTCATCATATATCTTAATGGATCAAAATACCGGTAGAGTCCTATTATCCAAAGATAAAGATAGCCAAAGACTAATAGCATCAATAACTAAGATAATGACTTGTATACTAGCCTTAGAAAGTGGAAAAACAGAAGATGTAGTAACAGTAGATGAAAATGCTACTTCTGCATATGGTTCAGGTATTTATATAGAAGTAGGGGAAGAAATAAAACTAAAAGATTTATTATATGGTTTAATGCTAAGAAGTGGTAACGATGCTGCTTCAATGATCGCATCTTATGTATCAGGAAGTATAGAAGAATTTGTAAAACAAATGAATAATAAAGCCAAAGAACTAGGTATGAAAAATACCACTCTTTATAGTCCTAGTGGCCTTCCAACACCACATGGTAATTTATCATCAGTATATGACATGGCCATTCTTACAAAGTATGCCATGCAAAACAAAGAATATAGAAAAATAGTAAGTACCAAAAAATACAAAGTAGCAACAAATAAAAAAACCTATATATGGCACAATAAAAATAAACTATTAAAATACGATTATATAACAGGTGGAAAAACCGGCTATACCGAAGAATCAGGAAGAACCCTAGTAAGTACTGCTAATATAGATAACATGAATTTAATAGTGGTAACAATAAGAGATAGTGATGACTGGAATACTCATTTAGAATTATATAATTATGCTAAAGATAACTATATATCCTATAAAGTATTAAATAAAAACAAATTCAAAGTAATAGGGGATACCTACTATAAAGGAAATACCTTCTATATAAAAAACGATGTCTATATACCACTATTAAAAAGTGAAAAAAAATCTCTAATAAGTCATATAAAATTAGAAAAAAAGAAAAAATATAATAGTGGTGACAAAGTAGGAGTAATAGAAATATATCTAAAAGAAAAATTACTACATGAAGAAGATATCTACATATCAAAAGCAAAAAAGAAAAAAAGAAATAAAATAAAAGCGTGGTTTAATGATTAATTATATATGGGGAGTATTCATAATATTAGGAATAACATACAGTATAATAAATAAAGACCCCAATTTAACAAATAATCTCCTTACTAGCGGAAAAACCTCTATAGATATGATATTAACAATTCTTCCACTTATGTGTCTTTGGCTTGGAATTACCAAAATAGCGGAAGCTTCATCTCTATTAACTCTAGTAAGCAAAAAACTATCTAAAATAATAAAAATAATATTTCCTGAGATTCCTAAAGATCATCCTGCTATAGGATATATATCCTCAAATATCGTTATGAATATGTTAGGCCTAGGTAACGCTGCTACACCATTTGGTATAAAAGCTATGGAAGAATTACAAGAATTAAACCAAAACAAAGATGAAGCTTCACGTAGTATGATAACATTCTTAGTAATAAATACATCTTCCGTAACCATTATTCCCACTACTGTAATAAGTCTAAGATTATTACATGGTTCCATAGATGCCTCAGAAATAATACCAGTAACTATTCTAACAACATTTATATCAACATTTATAGCTCTAATATTAGATAGAATATTCTACTTAGTATGGAGGAAGACATGATAAATATAATAGTTCCCCTATTAGTAGTAATAATAATAATTTATGGTATTTATAAAAAAGTAGATATCTTTGATACCTTTCTATTAGGAGTAAAAGAAGGATTAAAAGTATCTATAAATCTATTTCCAACAATATTTGCCATGGTAATAGCAATAACAATGTTAACAAATAGCAATTTAATATTAGATATAAGTAACATATTAGGAGAATCATTAAATAAGATAAAATTTCCTAAAGAAGTATTACCATTAGCCCTTCTAAGACCAATATCCGGATCAAGTTCATTAGTAATTCTGAATGATATTCTAGCAAGATATGGACCAGATAGTTTCATAGGAAGAGTAGCATCAGTAATGCAAGGATCAACAGATACAACAATTTATATAATAAGTTTATATTTCTCTAGTATCGGTATAAAAAAAATAAGATACTCCCTTATCGTAGGCCTTTTAGCGGATTTAATAAGCGTCATCTTATCACTATTAATAGTATCAATGTATTTTAATTAAAAATATAATAAAAAGTAGGAATCACTTCCTACTTTAAATTTTAATTGGTACCAGCCAAGGGACTTGAACCCTCACACCATCACTGATAGTAGATTTTGAGTCTACCGCGTCTACCATTCCGCCAGGCTGGCATTACTACTAAATTATATAATAAATTTAGTAGAAAGTAAATATTATTTTACATTTTTCTTAATAAACATTGCATCTCCAAACGAAAAGAAACGATATTTATTATCTACTGCATACTTGTAGGCATCAAGAATAATATCTTTACTAGAAAAAGCTGATACAAGCATAATTAAAGTAGACTTAGGCAAATGAAAATTAGTAATAAGTCCATCTATACCCTTGAATTCATATCCAGGATAAATAAAAATATCTGTCCATCCAGAACATTCCTTAAATTCACCATATTTACTCATAATAGTTTCAAGTGTTCTAGTAGTAGTAGTACCAACAGAAATAATATTTCTTTTATCCTTCTTAGCATCACTAAGAATTTTAGCACTATTCTTACTCATACTATAAAATTCCGAATGCATCTTATGTTTAGTTACATCCTCAACATTAACAGGCCTAAAAGTACCAAGTCCTACATGTAACGTAATATAACATATAATAACACCTTTCTTTTCAATTTTATCTAAAAGTTCCTTCGTAAAATGAAGACCAGCCGTTGGAGCAGCAGCACTACCAATATTTTTAGCATATACAGTTTGATACATATCATTATCTTCAAGTTTAGTCTTAATATAAGGCGGAAGAGGCATACTACCAAGTTCATCAAGAATTTCATAGAAAATACCATCATAAATAAAATCAAATACTCTAATACCTTCATCATGAACTTCCGTGCATTTAGCTTTAAGTTTACCTTCCCCAAAAGAAACAACAGTACCAGTTTTAACCCTTTTAGCGGGTTTAACTAAACATTCCCATCTATCATCACAAATATTCTTAAGCAGTAATAGTTCAATAACTGCTCCCGTATCATCTTTAACACCAATAATTCTAGCAGGTAATACTTTAGTATCATTAAGAACCAAAACATCACCTTTATTCAAATAATTAATAATATTATAAAACTTATCATCAATCTTATCACCAGTATCCCTATCTAAAACCAACATTCTAGATTCTGCTCTATCCTCTAAAGGAACTTGTGCAATAAGTTCTTCTGGTAAGTAATAATCAAAATCATCTGTCCTCATATATACTTCCTTCTTTCCTTAAGTATTATATAACAAAAATAACATTATAGCAATTATAAAAATAAAACATTACCATATTTACAAAATCACAAAAATATAGTAATATTATTATAGTAGGAAGAAAGAAGGAATAAAGTGAAAAAAAGAAAAATATTAATAATACTAATAATAACTCTTACATTACTATCAGGATGTAAATTAAATATAGATACCGATTCAATGAAAGATATAAAAGTATATACTACAATATACCCAATAAGATATCTAATAGATAGCTTATATGGAACAAATAGTACAATATATAGTATATATCCATCAGGAGTAGAACCAAAAGACTTCCAACTATCAGATAAAAAACTAGAAGAATACTCCCAAGCAGATCTATTTGTCTTCAATAGTTTAGATAAAGAAAGAGATTATGCTGTAAAAATGATAAATAAAAATAAAAAATTAAAGATAATAGATGTTTCTATGGGAATGACTTATGATACAGATATAGCAGAACTATGGTTAAATCCATATAACTACCTAATGATGGCTCAGAACACAAAGAATGGATTATTAGAATATATATCAAATCCATATCTAATAAGTAATGATGAAGGAACAGGTATTGAAGATAAATATGAGGCATTAAAATATGATTTATCACGTTTAGATGCAGATATTAAGGAAACAATATCATTATCCTCATATGATACAATAGTAGTGGATGATAATGTATTTAACTTCTTGTCCAAATATAATTTAAATGTTATATCACTAGAAGAAGATGACGAATTAACTGATGTTAAAATTAATGAAGTAAAAAAATTAATAAACGAAGGCAAGATAAAATACATCTATTCCTCTAAAGAAGAAACTAATGATACTTGTAAAAAACTAATAGAAAATTATGGAGTAGAGTTAGTAACATTAAACACTATGGAAACAGTAGATGGAGGAATAACTAATTCTAATGAAAACTATGTAACAGTAATGAATAACAACTTAGAACTATTAAATAAAGAATTATATAAATAATACCAAAAAACACTTGTCAAACTAAAAAAAATGTAATATAATTATATTACATTTAACGGCGAGATAGCTCAGTTGGCTAGAGCATTCGGTTCATACCCGAAGGGTCGAGGGTTCGAATCCCCCTCTCGCTACCATATATTGATAAGAAACTCGAATATTTTCGAGATAATATAAAACTACTCTCAAATTAAATTGAAAGTAGTTTTCTTTTTTCATAATATAAATAGATATCATAACTACATAATAAGTTTAAACACATTATTTCGTCCTTGTTTTAACAGAATTAATAATCTTTAAACCCTCAGCAATTTGAGGTTCTAATTCTCTTATTTCATCAAGAGAATAATATTCTTTATTAACATGTCCTTCAACATAATCACTTACATCCTTAAGACAAACTTGATAATTATTCTCCAATATATATTTAAAATATCTGCTATTATATGTTGTATTTATTCCATCACCGTATGCTAGCATTTCTTCACTTTCTAAATCATATAGTTCAGCTCCACCAAACAAAGTAACACCAGTGCTATAAATATATTCACTTACTTTGTATGTTTCAATATTAAAAAGTAAATATACATTTTGACTATTATATAGTTTTATAGCTTCACCATTTTCTATTACATATTTATAATAATCCTCTACGTTTGAATAAGAAGAAGAAATAGAACTACGTTCAGGAACTTCATTATCATCACTACCAATAGAACAACCAGTTGTTCCAATCATTACACCTGCTAATCCCAATGCTATCAATCTTCTTTTAATTTCCATTAATTCATTTTTATTCATATGTTACCTCCTCCAAGTAAAAATCAAACATATTATAACACATTAGATAAAAAAGTCAATCTTTTCATATCTTTTCATATCTTTTATAGTAGATAAAACCTAGTTATAATGCATTAACAAATAAAATTAGAAATTAGAAATTTATTCAAAAGTATTGCATTTTATTAACAAATGGTCTATATTATATATCGAGATGTGCCTAGAAAACTTTAGAAGCTCTAGGTCTTTTTCATTTGCATTATAAAATTAATTAAAAAACGAATAGATGACTATTCATTTACAAAATTATCAGGTATTAATAAATCAATATAATTAATAATATCTTCTTTACTATATTTATTACCATACATTAACCATTCAAAGCAGATATTAGTAACACCACCAATATAAAATCTAGTTATAATCTCATTAGGAATTTTATGAGATATTACTTCATCATTAATTTGATTAATAATAGCTCTATTCAAAATATCATATAAAATATCATTAGTAATACTATTTCTATTATTAATCATTATTGATATATAAGTATCCTTTTTCTTTTCAATATGATTAAGAAGAAGTTTAATAATTTCAATATAATATTTCTTAGTATTCTTCTCAATACTACCTTCTTTAGTAATTTCTTCAGTAAGAGAATCTTTCAAACTATTAATATATTCTTCTAAAAGATCATATTTATCAGTATAATGGTCATAGAAGGTAGAACGATTAATAAGTGCCTCGTTACAAATATCAGATACCTTTATTTGTTCAAAGCTCTTACTCTTCATAAGCTCTTCGAAAGCGTAATATAAAGCTTTTCTTGTTTTAACTATTCTTAAATCATTCTTTTTTTCATCCATTTTTCATCACCACCAACATTATAACTCTTTTCCATACATTTGTAAAGATAAACATCACAATGTCGATTATAATAGACACTTTCCAACATATGTAGGATAACATACGACAACTAAATTTTTGTTAGTGAAATATATCAAAAAAAAGAATATAATGTTGTGTGTGTTGAGGGGAGAGGATATAAAAATGAAGAAAATAGGCAAATTCATCTGTAAGTATAAAACCATTATATTATTAGTATCATTAATATTAATAGTTCCATCGTTTATCAATATGAAACTAACAAAAATAAACTATAATATCTTAGTATATTTACCAGATGACATTGAAACAATGAAAGGACAAAATATCCTAGCGGATGATTTTAACATGGGAGCCTTTTCGGTCACAGTACTAGAAAATATGAGTGCCAAAGATATCTTAAAACTAGAAGATAAAATAAGAGATATTGATGGAGTAGCTAAAGTAATATCTGGTTATGACGCTTTAGGAACTGATATTCCAGCCAGTATCTTGCCGACAGATATTCGTAGTAAATTAAGTAAAGATAATAACGATATAATGCTAATAACATATAATGATGCGACATCAGCAGATACAACACTAGATGCCGTAACCAAAGTTAGAGAGATAACAAAAGATACTTGCAAAGTTGGTGGTATGAGTGCCATGCTACTAGATACCATGGACTTAGCTCAAACAGAAATAACTATATATATAGTAATAGCAGTAGTACTATGTATTCTAGTACTAGAATTATCCCTAAATTCATATTTAGTACCAATATTATTAATGTTAAATATTGGTATGGCAATACTATATAATTTAGGAACCAATCTAGTATTTGGCGAAATATCATATATAACAAAAGCTCTAGTAGCAGTACTTCAGCTTGGAGTAACAACAGACTTCTCGATATTCCTATATCACTCTTATGAAAGCAAGAAAGATAAATATAAAACTAAAGAAGAAGCAATGACCGAAGCAATATCCGAAACATTCATATCAGTATTAGGAAGTTCACTAACAACAATAGCAGGCTTCCTAGTATTATGTACAATGAAGTTAACATTAGGAAAAGATTTAGGATTAGTAATGGCTAAAGGAGTATTATTAGGAGTAATAACAACATTAACAGTATTTCCAGTATTATTATTATATTTTGATAATGCTATTGAAAAAACAAAACACAAAAGTCTATTACCAAAGTTCACTCACTTAAATAATTTTGTAATAAAAAATCATAAGATAATATTTACCTTATTTATACTATTATTAATACCTATGTACTTAGCAAATTCTAAAGTAGGCGTATACTATAAATTAGATGAAACACTTCCAAATACATTAGATAGTGTAATAGCAAATAACGAATTAAAACAAAAATTTAATATTGTATCACCAGAAATAATATTAATAGATAAAGATATGAAAACAAATGATATAAATAACATGGTAAAAGAAATAGAAAACACACCTGGTGTAGACTTCGTACTATCATTTAGCTCATTAGCAGTAGATAAAAACATATTAAGTGATGATATGTTAAGCATTATCGAAAGTGATAAATATGAAATGTTATTTCTAAACTCAACTTACGATATCGCAAGTGATGAGTTAAATGAACAAGTAAATAAAATTCAAAGTATTATAACAAAGTATGATAAAAATGGTATTTTAGCAGGAGAAGGACCACTTATGAAAGACTTAGTAAAAATAAGTGATACCGACTTTAGTAACGTAAACAATTCATCTATAATCTGTATATTACTAATAATGCTATTTGTATTAAAATCATATACATTACCATTACTACTAATATCAGTAATAGAATTTGCAATATTTACCAATATGGCAGTACCATATTTTAGCGGAGAATTATTACCATTCGTAGCCCCAATAGTATTAGGAACAATACAATTAGGAGCCACTATTGACTATGCAATACTTATGACAACAACATATTTAACAAACAGAAGAAGCGGAAAGGAAAAAGAAGATGCTATAAAAGATACAATGACATCAGTAGTACCATCAATAATAGTAAGTGGATTATGCTTCTTCGGAGCAACCTTTGGAGTAGGATTATATTCAAAATTAGAGATGATAGGTTCACTATGTACCCTAATATCAAGAGGAGCCTTAATAAGTATGGCCTTTGTAATATTAATATTACCATCAGTATTATTAATATTCGATAAATTAATAATAAAGACAACTATGAAGGAAAGAAAGGAGAAACCAAAAATGAAAAATACAATAAAAAAGAATATAAAAAAAGTACCAGCATTTTTAATGCTAGCAGTAACAATGTTTTATACCTTACCAGTATATGCATTAGAAAAAGATGAGACAGTATATACAAAATTAGATAATACCGGTAAAGTAAAAAACACTTCTGCCGTTGAAAGATTATCATGTTCCACTAGTGAAGACATAAAAGACTTATCCAACCTAGAAGATATATTAAATATAAGTGGTGATGAAAAATATACCAAAGAAGAAAATACATTAACTTGGAAAGCCAATGGAAATGATATATCTTATAGCGGTACAATAAATAAAGAATTACCAATATCAGTAAAAATAACTTATTACCTAGATGGTAAAGAGAAAAAAATAGAAGATATTCTAGGTAAAAAAGGAAATGTAACAATAAAACTAAGCTATGAAAACAAAGATAGCCATTATATAAATGGCAATAGACTATATACACCATTTGTAGCATTAGTAGGTACCATAATAGATACAGATAATAACAAAAATATTACAATATCAAACGGAAAAGTAGTAAATAACGGTGTAAATGCTATCGCCATATCCCTAGCAACACCTGGATTATCAGAAAATTTATCAATAACTTCATTAAATAACATGAATGATGTTGTAATAAATATGGAAACAACCAAGTTCGAATTACCAAGTATCTATTCAGTAATAACACCAAAAGTAATAGAAAGTAGTGACCTAGAAGTATTTAATAAATTAGATTCATTATATAGCAGTATGGAATTATTAAAAAGTTCAATTGATTCCATTGAAGAAGGAGCAACAAAATTATACGAAGGAACAAATACCTTAGCATCCACTACTACAAAAATACATACCAACGTGCAAGAAATAAATAATACAATTGCAAATATAGAAAATGGCAATATCGATACTAAAGAAGGATTAGAATCTTTATTAAATTCAGTAACAGAATTAAGAAAAATGTTAGGTACAGACGATAGTGAAGAAATAAAAGCTATTATATCACAAAACCATGAAGCATTAGATAAACTATTAGGTAACATCAAAGATATCAAAGAATTATATGACAATTATAATTTAGCTAACATGGATAATAGAACTATCATGAATTTAACAGAAGACTTCTACAAAAACTATGGTTTAACACTAACCTCTGATGAAGTATTCGATATGAACATTAAACTAGTAAATACAAAATATGCCTATGAATCAGCATATAATGACAATGTAAACATATCTAATATAATAGGTAACAATAGTGAAAAATTAGAAGAGTACCTAGCAAAACTAGAAGAAATAAATAAAAAGATAGATGTTATGGTAGACATAATCAATCAAAAACTAACATCTCTTGGTTTCCATGTAGTAACAATGGAAGATGTATCAAATCACATCAAAGAAAACTATAATATTCTTATAAG
This sequence comes from uncultured Bacilli bacterium, assembly GCA_934183705.1. The sequence continues at coordinate 28,182 of CAKPSW010000002.1, forward strand.
TAAAGAGAATGAATTATATAATGGCGTAACAGCCTTAAATGATGGTAGCAAAATGTTAAAAGAAGGTATTGAAAAATATAATAACGAAGGTATTGCAGTATTATATAACTATTCAAAACAAGTAGAAAGTATGCAGTCAAAGCTAGAATCATTAGTAAAATTAGGAGAAGAATATCAAACATTTACAATGAAAGAAGATAGTGTTAAAGGTAATACCAAATTTATCTTAATAGTAGATGGCGAAAAAGCCAAAGAAGAAGTAAAAAATAAAAAAACTACTGATTCAAAAGTAACATTTTGGACAAAAGTAAAAGATTTATTTAAATAAGAAGATTTATCTTCTTATTTTTTTTGTAAAATTACCAATTCTTCCTTTTAAAAAAGCAAAATATATTATATAATGAATATAGAGGTGTAAATATGAAATTAAATATCGGAGTAATATTTGGAGGAAATAGCCTAGAACATGAATTATCTATTTTAACAGCAGTTCAGGCAATGGATAATATCGATAAAGAAAGATATGAAGTAGTACCAATATATATAGCTAAAGATTTAACTATATATGCAGGAGGTATGTTAAGATATATAGATAGTTTTAAAGATTTCCATCTAATAAATAGATATGCTACAAAAGTAAATATTGTAAATAAAAAAGGAAAGTTTATATTAGAAACAACAGGCCTTATTAGGAGAGAATATAAAGAAATACATTTAGCTTTCCCAATGGTTCATGGTAAAAATACAGAGGACGGTGCCATCGTAGGATATTTAGAGACTTTAGGTATTCCAGTAATAGGTAGCGATATATATTCATCATCAGCCTGTCAAGATAAAGTATTCACAAAAGAAATACTAAAAGCCAATAATCTTCCAACCATAGACTACGTCGATTTCACGGATACAGACTATAAAATGGATAAAGAAGATATCTTTAAACAAATAGACAAATTAACATATCCCCTTATAATAAAGCCTGCCAGACTAGGAAGCAGTATTGGTATTGAAATAATAAGCCGCAAAGAAGAACTAGAGTCATCAATAGATAAAACTCTTCTAAACGATGAGAGAGTTCTAGTAGAAGAATATATAACCAATAGAAGAGAATTCAATATGTCTGTATTATTAAGCAAAGGCAAACTAATAGGTTCTGTTATTGAGGAAATAGAGAAGGAAGACCCATGTTCTTATTATGATAAATATCATAAAGATGAAGACAATTCCAAAGAAGATACATTCAAAAGAACATATCCCGCTAATATATCCAAACTTCTAGCGGAAGAAATAGAAAAAACTAGTAAAAAAGCTTATAAAGCATTAGCCCTATCTGGAGTGGCAAGAATAGACTATGTATATGATCAAAAAACCAAAAAACTATACATAAACGAAATAAATACCATACCTAACTTCTTCTCTCATCATTTATTTGATGACAAAAATATCGATTATAGAGAATTATTAGGTATTATGATTAAAGAGGCAATCGATAAAGTAAATAAAAAAGATACTATGATAAAAACAGTAAATGATAAAATGTTTAAAAATGTAACAAGCAAAGATATAAGGAATATGAAATAATGTATGGCTATATCAGTGGTACAGTAAAAGAAATAGATTCAAACTATATAATTATCGATAATAATGGTATAGGATATCTAATTTATGTACCAAACCCTTATGTTTTTATCATTGATAAAGAATATACCGTATATACCTATTCCAACATTAGAGAAGATGAATATACCCTATATGGCTTTAAAACTAGAGAAGAAAAAGAACTATTCCTAAAACTAATATCCGTAAAAGGACTAGGCCCAAAGATGGCTCTTCCAATGCTTGCTACCGGTTCAATATCTCTAATTGAAGAAGCAATCGAAACAGAAAATATAAACTATCTAAAGAAATTCCCCAAAATAGGTGATAAAGTAGCAAGACAAGTAATATTAGATTTAAAAGGAAAATTAAATGTAATAAACACAGGTTTATTTGCTAGAGAAGATCACCGAGAAGAATTAACTGAGGCACTATTAGGATTAGGCTACAAACAAACAGATGTTAAAAAAATAACATCAAAAGTAAATACTTCCCTTCCTGTAGAAGAACAAATAAAAGAAGCATTAAAGCTATTGTTAAAATAATAGTCTTAAGGAGGTAAACATGTACATTTTACTTGAAGTATGTCAAAATCCAGGTATACTAAGAATTATACAGTTCATATTAATTCTTATGAATGTAATATTTATAATAGTACCAATAGGTCTAATAATAATGCTATTAATAGATTTATCAAAAGTTGTAATATCCCAAGATGAAAGAGAAGGACCAAAAACCAATAAATTAATCCTAAATAGAATAATAATGGCTATAGTAGTATTTATGGTACCAAGTATAGTTTCTTTCGTAGCCAAAGTAATAGATATGGGAGATTATTCTACATGTATAGCTAATGCTAATGCTTCTGCTATAGCATATTATCAAAATATCCAAGATGAAGAAGAGAAAAAAGCCGAGGAAAAAATAAAAAAAGCTAGAGAGGCTAAACAAAATAGTAATGCAGAAGAATCAACCTCACCAGGTAAAAAAACGAATAAAGAACCAGATCCATTAACCCCATTAAGAAATCTCTATAGCCAAAGTCAAACTACCTTTTCATCATGTAATCCCAATAACTTCGTTAGTATGACTGATAAAAATAACGGTTATAGTCTTGGCGCTTGGCCCAAAGATGCTAATTCAAGCAACCTAGCATCTATTAGTAAAAAATATGCTAATGGTAATTTAATTTTCCCAATAACCGGAGTAGGTGGACAAGGCTATGAACACAATGGTATAGATATTGTAAGCAAAGTAGGCACTCCAGTATATTCTCCCGTAGATGGAACAATCAGTTTCTCAGAATGGGGACATACAGTAAACAAAGGAAGTTCCGAAACAGCATATTCAGTATTAATAAAAGTAGATAAACCATTTTCTGTTCAAGGTACATGGCAAAAAGGAGGCAATACAACCAAAAAAGTAGGGGAAGTATTCCTAACACATATGATTGGAATAAATAAAAGAATAACAACATCTGGCCAAGTAAAAGTCCATAAAGGAGATTTCCTAGGCTTTTCAGGAGTAGCCAATAATTGTGCTCATTTACATATGACATTATATACATCCACAGAAGATGATGGTTTAATGTCTTCATCAATCAAAAAAATATATGGTATATCTGGTAGTAGTGCTACCAAAAATGCCGGAGGATAGGTGATAAAATGAAAAAAACAATTATAATAAGCATAATATTACTCCTTTTATCGGGCTGTTCAATAAACTATAATATAGATTTAGAAGATAATCAAATAAAAGAAAAAACAACCTCATCATTTAATTATAAAAAACTAAACTCTGACGAACTATCCTCACTACAAGGATTAGAAGAATGGGGAATATATGCCTTCAAAGGCGATACGACTATTATGCATGATACCACTATAAACTATAAAAAAAATAAAGCGGGCGTTAATATAGAATACAACTATAACACTGATAACTTTATAGATGCCTATCTTCCCAATACATGCTTTGATAATTATATATATTTAAATGAAGAAGATTACTACTATATAGAATTATCTGGAAAATTCGGCTGCATGTATGCAGATGAAATAAACATCTCACTTACCACAGATTATTTAGTTATAGATAGCAATGCCAAAGTAAAAAACAACAAATATATCTGGACAATTAATGACTCCAATCAAGAAAATACCAATATATATATAAAAATATCCAAAGAGTTAAACAAAAATAACAAAAACATTTTAGGAGGATTTAAAACTTTCGGTTTAATAACACTAGTAATATTAATAATCATAACAATATTATTATATAGAATAATAAAAAATAGATAGACACTTCAAACTAGAAGTGTTTTTTTATATTCTGTAAAGCAAAATCAGTAAAATGTAAAGTGTCTACATAAAGAAATATACTAAATATACCAAATGTAAATTGACAAACACAAATAATTGAAGTAGAATAAATGATAATTTAATCAGGAGGCCTCTATGAAAAAGATAATATCATTTATTTTAATAATAATATCAAGTATAAGCGTAGTATCCGCTAAAAGCATTAATGATTTATATAATGAAATATCCTCTCTCGAGGCCAAGAAAGACTTATATAACTATCTAAGTAGTGATGAAATAAATAATATATTAAGTGCAAGTCTAGATATAGAACTAGTTATTGACACTCTAAACGATGAAATAAATGATATAAATAACACTATCGAAGATAAAGAAAAAAACATAAATAAACTAAATGAAGAAGTAAATAACTTCCTAGTATTCAATCAAATATCAAATGGTGAAAACATATATTTAGAATATATCTTTTCATCAGAAGACTATACCGATATGATATATAGATATATGATTGTAGAGAGGCTAACAAACTATAATAACAATTTAATAGAAAAACTAAATAAAGAAATAAAAGAATTAAATACCAAGAAAGAAACATTAAATACCAAAGTAACTAAACTAAATAATCAAAGAGAAAAATATAAAGAATTAGAAATAATGCTAAAAAGTATCGGTTCATATAACAAAGATAGTATAACAAGTACTATCGATGAAGATATCGAAAGAATAAAAAAAGAAATAACTACTTACCAAAAATTAGGCTGTACTAGATATATGAATTTAGATATATGTCTAAACATAAAAAAAAGTAATCGTATGTATTATCCATTAAATAAAGGCTGTGTAAGTAAAGACTACGATATATCAAGTCATAAAGGAATAGACCTAGCATGCAACAAAGAAGGAACCGAAGTATATGCTTCATCTAGTGGTGTAGTATCATCAATTACATCTGAATCATCATGTGGTGGCAATGTAGTATACATATATCATAATGTTAGTGGTAAACAATATACAACCATATATGGACATTTATTAGAAGTCAAAGTATCACCAGGAGAAGCAGTAGACGAAAACACCGTCATAGGCTTAGTAGGAGGAGAATCAACATCAACCCTAAATGGAGGATACGATAGTTGTACAAATAAAGCCCATCTACATTATGCTATAATAGATGGCTATCATATAAACGATTTTAGTATATATACATTGAACCCAAGAAATATAAAAGATTACAACTATCCTGAAGTATTAAGTGGTTATTTTAGAAGATAAAACAAATAAAACAAATAAATTACCAAAAATTAAAAAAAAGATTGACAAAACAATAAAAAGAGTATATCATATACGACTAACAAAGGACGTTTATGGTATATTCTTTTGTTTTGGGGGTTTTGATTATATAATTAATAATTCTAGATCACTAATTTTTAATCAAAAAAATAAACAAAAGATAAATATCATGTTTAAGAAGTTATAGTCTTTTGCATAATTATAATGGAAAGGTGAGATAGAATGAAAAAATTAAAATTATTCTTATTTGCTCTAACACTAGTCTTTATAACAAGCACTACTGTTTTAGCAGAATCAAAATGGGATACAATACAGCCAGTAAAACAAACAACATCTGATGGTATAGATATTGAATATCAAACCAAAGTAGAATTTCAATATAAGTGCTACGACAATTATGGAGAAGAAATATGTCAGAAAATTGGCGTAGATGCTTCTGTAGATGTTACAATAATAATCCCAAGTAATTACAATAAAGATACTATTGTAATTGCTCCAGAAGTACTTCAAGAACTTGCAAGACAAAATCAAGAACAACTATTATTAGAAAGCGGTGAATATTTACAATTAAATAATTCACTAGAGCCAGGAGATAATATCAAAGTAAATCTAACAATTATAAATAATTCTAGATATACATATACTTATGATGAAAAATCATTTGATATATTTCCAGTAGAGAATACTACATTCACAAGAGGAGACACAAACACTACATTTAATGGATTAAACATAGGTGAAGGCTATATAACATATCGTTTAGCTAATCCAGCATTAAAAGCTCTAGGATTAGAAAGAAATAATAAAGTTACAGACGAAAAGATAGATACCGCTTTAAAAAAATTAAAAGATACAAATGGTAATCAAAAATATCCAAATGGTATTAATGATTTAGCAAAATATTATGTAGATTACTATAATGCAAAATATAATACCAATCACACAAGACTAGATGAGTTTAGCTATGGAGTAATAAGAGAAATACTAGGATATAATGATACCATCGAAAGGGTTAGTAGAAATATAGGGAATTTCCCTACCTTATATAATGCCTTCCAAGTATACAAAGACAAATTCAAACAAGATGAAAATAATAAAGGAAAGATAGCAAATCAAACAGCAGTATTAGAGTATGCTGGCTTTAAAGGAATTGACTCAAATGATACATTTGCTAATTTTGCCAAATACGAATATAGCAAAATGTGTGGTGAAGAAGTAACATCATTTGATACAATGTGTGAAGAAGCCCAAGATGAATTCTTCGCTAATTATGGTAGTGAAATGTCACCATATATACTAGAAACAAACGAAGATATCTTAAATTTATCATACAATTACTTCTATAATAAAAACTTTTCACTAGGATTAGAAGATGATGAAATAACTGATGCCGATTCAAATAAATATTCTATTGGAGAATATATGAGAGATGAAGAAAAAGGCGAAGATACCATAAAAGAACAAATAGGATTATTAGAAAGCAATACAACAAATGACTTAAAAATGACTTTTTATATAAATGGAGCCTATACATGTAATGCTTACTTAGGATATTACTTTATGACTAACATGCAATTATCATATAGTGCCCTAAAAGGAACTCTAGTAGTAAATCATGTTGATAGTGATGGTAATAAACTTACTGAAGAAGTAACAACTACAGATTTAGTAGGCAATGAATATATTACTGAAAAGAAAGACTTTGAGGGATATACATTTATCACAGTAGAAGGAGAACCAAAAGGAACATATATAGATGGAACAATAAGAGTAACATACTACTATGATAAAAACACTGGAACAGGTAACATCGAAGTATTACCACCACAAACAGGCTTTAATGGAAACAATGTAACTACTACAAACGTAGAAACTATAACATTATATAAAAAAGAAGACTAAATAAAAATGTCAGAACATTCTGACATTTTTTATTTATTTAAAATTTTCTATATAATCCAATAGCCTTACCAAGAATAGTAGCCTCTTTTAAAATAATAGGTAACATATAGTCATTCTCAGGTTGTAATCTAATATAATCCTTCTCTTTAAAAAATCTCTTAATAGTAACTTGATTCTCTTCATCCATAGCTACTACAATATCCCCATTTTTAGCATTATTACATCTTTCTACAATAACAATATCCTTATCATATATACCGGCATTAATCATAGAATCACCAGATACCTTAATAGTAAACACTTCTTTTCTTTTAGGAAGTAAGTAACTAGGAAGACTAATAACCTCATCAGGAACTTCAATAGCCTCAATAGGATTACCTGCCGTTACCTTTCCAAGAAGAGGAACTGTTACAACATTATCGCTCTTATTTTCATATTCATTAGGTACTTGAAGTTCAAGAAGATGATTACTTCCTTTACCTCTTTTTAAATATCCCTTCTCAATAAGTTTTTGAACATGTACATGAGCCGTAGCAGGTGAACTCAAACTAAAATGTGCTGATATCTCTCTAATAGAAGGAGGATATTTTTTATCTGCTGAAAACTTTTTTATATAATCAAGTATATCCTTTTGTCTTTTAGTTAATTTAGATTCATTTTTTACTTTTATCATAAAATGCTCCTTTCATATATAATGTTAACATACAAAATGTAAAATGTCAAACAAATATTCGCTTTTTATTAAAATATATATTGACACGAACAATAGTACGTGTTATAATGTTAATGTAAGAAAGGGATGATAGATATGAAAATTCTAAAGAAAAACAAAGGAGTACTAATCTTCTATTTACTACTAGTAGTTATAACTTTAGCGGTAGTAGAAAGAAACGAAGAAAATATTAATATGGAAAACCGTTATGTCTATCTTATAAGATAGATTTTTTTTAATACCTCTTTTCAAAACCACAAAAATGTATTATAATATATATACGAAGAGGAAGGGTAATTATGAATGATAAAAAAGTCAATAAATTAGTAATCTTCTCTGCAATATTTTTAGTAATGTCAGGAGTAGTACTATATTATATATTTGAAAGACAAGGTTATGATAATAAAGGAGAGAGAAATTACGTAAACTATAGTGTGAGTGATTATGTAGTAACAACTCCAGTAATTTTCAGTGGATATGAAAACTTCTATAGTAGCATAAACGTATCAAAATTAGATATAACAAACATCGATCCCGAAGTAACCAAAGATTTCATAAATGAAGAGAAAGAATTGTTAAATTATATTTCAGGTTATTATAACAACGTTATGCCAAAAGAAGGATATACTCCAGTAAACACCGCTACAAGTAATATAAAGACTCAAATAAATGGAGCAGTCCTATCAATATTTTATCAAATGAATATAAATTTAGATGAAAACCTATTTGAAGATAACAAAAAAAGCTATATAGTAACAACAAATATTGATTTAGCAGCCGAAAGAGAATTAACAGTGGATGATTTACTTACCAAATATAATTACACCAAAAAATACATATCAGAAAAAATATTCGAAGAAGACGTTCTAATAGGTAATGGTGAAGTAGTAATAGATAAAAATACCAATATCTCATTAACAAAACAAGACATTGAAAAAAGAAAAGAAGAATATATAAACAGAATAACAGATGAATTTAATAATATAATTAAAGTGTATATAGAAAACAATTATCTAACCCTAGTTTACGATAAAAAAGAACTAAATAACTTGTTTTTCGATAACAAATTCAATACCGATATAAAAATAAGATACTTAAAATAAATATTATAAGGAGGTGATAATATGGATAGTAAAGAAAAATACAAAATAAAAACTATTCCATTAGTAGTATGTGTAGAAGATAAAGAAAAGCACTATCATTTCAAAGATAATTTAAGTAGAGAAGAAATCAAAAATATCTCTTGCGAGCCAAGAATGCTATGGGATTTCGGCAGTGATATCTACTTTGCTGAACTACCATTAACATATAGAGGTAGTCAAATAAGTCATAATCTTTTCTATATCTATGATGAATTAACAAAGGAAGAACAAGAAAAATATAAAGAAAGAACATATATCGTAGAAACAACAAGACCAAATGTCGTTACAATCTATGATAAAAAAGAAGTAGTAAAAACAAATAAAAAAACTAAGAAGAGAACTAAAAATAAAAAATAGTTCTTTTTTTTCTAACTCTTCATATATTTTACTGGTGATAATTATGCATAATATAGATAAAGAAAAATATAAAAAATATCTAAACAAAACAAACAAAAAAGAAGAAGAACACAAAACAAAAAAATACCTAAAAAATCTTTTAATAAGAATAACAATAGTTCTAATAATATTCATATCATTAGCTATTGCCACTAAAACAAATGAAAACTTTAAAGAAGTTATTCATAAATACCTATATACAGAAGACATATCATTTACCAAAATAAAAAAAGCCTATAACAAATATCTAGGAGGAATAATACCATTAAAAAAAGAAGTAAATACTGAAAAAGTATTTAACGAAAAATTAAAATACAACTCTTCATCAATCTACTATGACGGTGTAAAATTAGATGTTGAAGAAAATTATTTAGTGCCTTCTTTAGAAGAAGGAATGGTCGTTTTTATAGGGGATAAAGAATTCTACGGTAAAACAATAATTATAGAAGACTTAAATGGTGTATATTACTGGTATGGTAATATAAGCATCACTTCCCTAAAACTATATGATTACATAGAAAAAGGAAGCTTCATAGGAGAAGCAGATAAAACACTATATATGGTTTTTAGCAAAGACGATAAATACTTAGATTATGAAGACTATATTAAATAAAATAAAGTTTCATTACACTTTCATAATTGTTGCCATAGGTTTTATCCTAACTGGATACTTCTCAAACATAATTATTTTCACCAGCATAATAATTATTCATGAATTAGGTCACTATTTAGTAGGAATATATTATAACTATAAAGTAGACAAAATAACAATCTATCCATATGGTGGAATAACCAAATTTACCACCCTAATAAATACAAGTATCAATAAAGACCTAATGATATCCATATCAGGTCTTATTATGCAATCCATATACTATATAATAATAACCATATTATATACAAATGGTTATATAAGAGAATACATATATAACTCATTTACCCTCTATCACAATAGTATTCTCTTTTTTAATATATTACCAATAATACCATTAGATGGCTCAAAAATAATAAACCTTATACTATCAAAATATATTCACTATAAATTAGCGGATAAACTAACTATAGCAATATCTTTAATAACCATTATAATATTACTAGAAGGTAGAGTCTTTGAATACAATTATAGCTTTATAATGATATTAGGACTCCTTATGAAAAACATTTATACCTCTTATCAAAATATAGAATATACCTATAATAAATTCATCTTAGAAAGATACCTATATAACATTGAATACAAGAAGAAAAAAATAATCAAAGACAAAGATCACATGTATAAAAATAAAACCCATTATTTCAATATAAATAAAAAATTAATAAAAGAAAAAGACTATTTAAATAGCTTATATAACAAAGTAAAGTAACTTTTTAAAGAAAAGAATAACATTTGTTTGACTAATATACATTTTTATGATAAAATTAATATTGTTTTAAAGACCTCGAGTTGAAATTACTCAACCACATCAAAAAGGTAAAAGTTCACTTGTGACACCTTAAGAGTGAGTCTTAAAATAAAATGTAAGGAGGTAAGAAAATGAAAGCAATTATTGAAACTGGTGGAAAACAATACTATGTTTCTGAAGGAGATGCTATCTACGTTGAAAAACTAGAAGGTAAAGAAGGAGACAAAGTTGTTTTTGATAAAGTCTTAATGGCTAATGGTGTAGTAGGTAATCCTTATGTTGGAACTAAAGTTGAAGGAGTTATTGTTAAACAAGGAAAACAAAGAAAAATAACTATCTTTAGATATAAGCCAAATAAGAAATCTACTAGAGTTAAAAAAGGACATAGACAACCATATACTAAAGTAGAGATAAAAAAGATCAAATAAGGTGGTTTTATGATTAAAGTAAAACTAATAAAAAATAATAATCAAATAAAAAAGATTATTATAAAAGGACATGCTATGTATGCTGATTATGGTAAAGACATCGTTTGTGCTGCTGTATCTAGTACGATTATAACCTCAGTAAATATATCATTATCAATAGATAGTAAATCATTATCATATATAGATAAAAAAGGATTAGAAATAGAAGTAAAAAAAGATGATATTATCACTACAAAAATCATAAATACTATGATATCTAATTTATACAAGTTAGAAAAAGCATATCCTAACAATATAAAAATCAAGGAGGAAAATAATGAAATTAATGCAATTTAATATACAATTATTTGCCCACAAAAAAGGTCAATCATCTACTAGTAATGGAAGAGATTCAGCTGGTAGAAG
>CAKPSW010000003.1 GCA_934183705.1 uncultured Bacilli bacterium
AAAACCCAGTTGAGTATAGAACTCAACTAGGCTTCAAATAATTCTTTTTAAGTGTCTACTTTTTGTTGACAACTTCACTATTGTAGTTCTCTTATTATACTAGAATTTTTTCTTTTTCTTTAAAGTAATTCCTACTATGAAAGTTCCTATTATAGCAACTAGTAATACAATAATATATACTACTATGTTATCTCTTGTATTAGGATTAGATACATCTTCACCATAGGCTAAAATATAATTACTAAAATGGCTAGTATTAAATGATAAGTATTTTTGTCCTTCATAAGTAACTTTATTTACGTCATATACTTCTAATTTATCATTATCGCTTATATATATCATTTTTAAATTCTTATCTAAATAATTACCATTGTAAGGAATAAGAATTTCTGTTACTCCATTAAAATTACTGATAATTTTATCTAGAATACTAGAATAAAGTTTAAATGTATAAGCATTGATAGTAGTATAACCATTATTATTTAATAATTTTATTTCATCATCAGTAAGGTTATATTTACTAGTAGTTAAAGAAGCATCAAATGGTACATTACCACTTTTGGTTTTAATAATAATACCACTAGTACTATCAGTAGAAGATATAACCCCATAATTTTTAGTATGTTCATCATCCATTGGCAGAATACCAATTTCATAGCTCTTACCATCTATTTTTAGGGTATAAAGTTTGGCTAAGATAACACTTTTAGTTTTATTATAATATTCATCATTATTACAATAAGGAGTATCTCCTTCCATGTAACAAGTATTCTTATATTTAGTATATTCTGTATTAAAGTCACTGTCAATCATTTTGTAATAATCAGAAGCAGTAATTATATTTATTTCCTCTAATACTTCCGCTATATCCATATACTTACTTTTACTCCACTCATTATTACTGCCTTCAGTGATACTAATTTCTACACTGTCATCTTTAACATAATTCTTTATTTTCTCAAGTAATACTTTGCCATAATCTTCTTCTTTTGTATTTAATGGTACAAAGAAGAATTGTGATTGATAGAATGTCTCATAAGCGAAATCATATATTATTCCATCATAACTAATATATGAAATACCGTTGGCAACACCAGTCATAGCAAAACCACGTCTTGTCTCTTCAAAACCTACAAAAATATCAAACTTAGGATTTAATTCTATAATATTCTTTATTTTAGAAAATTCAAAAGGGGCATTTTTTGAAGAGAAAAAGGTTGTTGTATCTGTTTTATAATTAACTAAATGGTTAATCATATCGATATCTGCTACATGAAATAAGCCATATAAATCACTAGCTACATTACTAGCCTCTTTACTTATAGTCTTATCACCATTTACTTCTGTCATTTTACCATAAAATGTAGTAGTATAAACTGTATCGTCCTGATAATAAATGTCAATGTCGCATTGTTCTTTATCTGCTACTTTGGTACTCCATTCACCTGGAGATATATACTTTTCTATAGTATCTCCTTTATAGTAGCAATTCATGTCAATTCCTTTAATGCCTTCATAGTTTAAAACATTATTAAGATCTTTAAAGACTAAATAACTATAAAACTGACTTTTTATTCTTCTTTTGTAACTATCATAATCTTGTGATACAAAATCATCGTGCTGCTTTAAATATTCTAAATTACGTTTAATATTATCATCTTGATTTGTATATTTAAAGTCATAACTATAATTCTCTAGTGCTTTAATATTATGTTCTTTTACCTCCTCTAATGTTTTAGCGGTGCCATAACCTAACCCTGTAAAAAATATCATCAAGCTAAAGATAAAAAGTAATATTTTATTTTTCATAACTCCTCCTCTATTTTAATAGTACACTATTTTTATAGAAAAGTAAAGACTAAATTATTAGTTTATAGACTTTGGCTATAAACTTTTTTCTAATGACCTTAGGCATTAGAAAACGGCGAGCAACAGAGTGTGAGACGAAAAAAAGAGTATTATACTACTCTTCTTACATCTATTATTGGCATTATATATAAACTAGTTACTACTATACCTACATTTGAATTAAGAGCATGAACTAGTTGACCATTACCAATATAAATGGCTGCATGACATACAACGCCGTCATAACCAGATACTACTATATCTCCTGGCATAATATTATCAAGAGAAACACTTTTGCCAGCATATGCTTGTTCATTAGCACCTCTAGGAAGACTCACACCAAAATTAGCATATACAAGCATTGTAAATCCTGAGCAGTCAGTTCCATTAGTAAGTGAATTACCCCCATATACATATGGATTACCAACAAAATTTAAAGCATAATTAACTACTTGATTAGAAATCACTTCATTATAAGGAATATTCTCTTGAGTAGCTGTTAGTGTTGTACTATATGCTTCCATTTCTTCATTTAATCTTAAAACAGTAGCCTCTTCTTCACTATCTTTTTTAACTTCTTCAGTAGTCTTTTTACTTTCTTCCTTATTTTTATCTTCGCTTCTTAATTTTAGTAAATCTTCAGTTGGAATAGATAACATTTCAGTAGTAATGTCTTCTTTGTTTTTTATTTCTCTCATTGAAAGAAGTTCATTGCTTAAAACTATTTCTTGTTCGTTATCTTTTATATTGCAATCGTAAAATGCATAACATAGTACTCCAAGTAATAGAGTTAATGCTGCTATTTCCATCTTATGTTTTTTCACTTCTACACCTCATTTTTTTGCGGACGTTTTATATCTTAGCATAAATTGGGTGTATTTGTCAAACACAAATTTATAAATCCTTATAAAATAAGGGCTTAATGGTTTTATAAATTACCGTTTATTATTATAAATTATTAGATTATGTTGACTTCTTGTACATGCTACATAGTATAGATATTTATCTGTATCGGTATATTTATTATCTTTATCGGTATAGATTATTACTGAATCAAATTCTAGTCCTTTTGCTATATATGATGGCAAAACTACTAAATCTCTTTTTATATGACTATATATATCTATTAGCATAATATCAGTATCATCTTTAAGTAAATTATATATTTTTTCTGCTTCCATATCGTCTTTAGTTATTATGGCTATTGATTTTGATGTACTTTTTAGGTTATTTATGTCTCTTAAAAAATCTTCTTTTACGACGTTATCTCTAAATATTATATCACTAGCTTTATTATTTCTTATAGCTACTGTATGTGTTAATCCCAGTATTTTATTGGTATATTCTATTATTTTTTCAGTAGAACGATATGTTTTTGTTAGGGTTATATACTTAGAAGATGGGAATATTTCTTTTAAGTCTTCTAATGAATTATATTTATAGTATGGATTAATTGTTTGATTTACATCTCCTAAAACTGTATAATTAGCAGTTTTAAATGTCTTTTTTATTATTAAATATTGTAATTTATTATAGTCCTGAGCTTCATCTATTACTACTTCTTTAATAATATGATTGGTATTAAAGCCCATAAGTATACTTTTGATATATAGGAAGATACAGGCATCTTCATAATATAGGTTGTTTTCTTTTACTATAGATTTATACTTGGAGTATTCACTATTATAGAAATCATTTATGATATACTTTAAATCTAGTTTTATATTTAGGTTTTCTTTTAGTATTTTTTCGATAGAAGAGGTATTTTTACTACTACCAGTATAATTGTTTTCACTTATTTTAGTGGCTATTTCGTGTATTCTATCAAATAATGGGAAGCGGTCGTACTTATATGTTAGCATATTATTTAATTCTTCAGTACTTATATGAATAAAATCATCATATTCTAAATCTTTAATAAATCTTACTTTCTTTAATAATTCTTCTATATAGTTATCTATATCTTTTATTATTTCGTCAGATTGTTTATACTTTACGATATCTATATCTTCTACTTGTTTCTTATAATATCTAGATATGAAATCGGTTAGATTTTCGATATTTTTGTATTCATTTATGTTTTGGCATAATAAGTCATAGAAGGTCATACTATATGTATTATCTTCTCCTAATTCTGGTAAGACATTAGATATATATTCAGAAAATACTTTATTAGGAGTGAATACGACTATATTATTAGAATTTAGATTGGGTATTCTGTATAATAGAAAGGCTATTCTATGAAGAGCTACACTTGTTTTACCAGAACCTGCTATACCTTCTACTATTAAGTTTTTATCTTCAGTATTTCTTATTACTTTATTTTGTTCTTCTTGGATCGTATTTACGATATTTTTCATTTTATCTGATGATTCTTCTGCTAGAACTTCTTGAAGTAAGCTATCACTTATATTTAAGTCGTTATCAAAAATGTTTTGAAGTTCTCCATTTTCTATTATATATTGTCTTTTTCTAGTTATATTTCCTTTTATTATACCTTTAGGTGCTTTATAACTAGCGGGGCCTGTCTCAAAATCATAGAACATACTACATATTGGGCTACGCCAATCATGAACATAGTAATTTAATTTATCTTCGATATGGGTAATACCTATATAGATATCCTCTTCTTCTTCATTTTCTTCTTTAAATCTTATCATACCAAAGTATGGTTTATTTTGAACTCTAAATAATTTCTGCAAATAATTACCTTTACTTTGCATAATGGATACTTGAAGGTCTGATTCTGCCATCATACTTCGCATTTCACTTGGATCCATTTCGGCATGACTATCCCAAATGAATTTTTTGAATTCTAATATTTTGGAGTCATCATCATATAATTGTTGCCCTAAAGATGATATTTTCTTTCTTACAAGACTTACTGTCTTATTTAAATAGTTTTTTTCTCTTTCAAATTCTTCTCTTTCAATCTTCATATATACCTCCCTATTACACGACAAAAAACTACATTTTATGTAGTCTTATCTAGATGAAATAAACTTTACTTCGCAAATGTCTATTTAATTGTATTATATTTTGATTACTTTGTCAATGTTTTTGTATTTATTATTCCACTTAAGTCTATGGTCTTAAGTGGTGTTATAGAGCCTATAGTCTCTATGACAATATATTTATTAAATAGAAAATAGATCTAAAATCTCTAAAGATTATAGATCTATATTAATTAATGTCTTGGTTTTGATATTAAAGTAAGAATAAACGATAGAAATACCGCTAGGGAGATACCTGCACTTGTTAGATTAAAGATACCTAAAGCTAGTCCTAATGGTCCTAGACTATTTGCTGTATCCATAGCTCCATGGATTAATAAGTGACCAAATGATGTTATTGGAATAAGGGCTCCCGCTCCAGCATATAACACTATTTTATCATAAATTCCAAATACATCTAAGAAGGCTCCTATTACTACGAAGAGACTAGTTACATGACCAGGAGTAAGCTTTGTATTATCTAATATAAGCTGGGCTATTAAGCAAACAAGGCCACAAAATAAGAAAGCATATATATATGTCATTTTTCTACTACCTCCAAACTTATTGCATTAGCTATACTAGGTATTGATTCTTTTTGAAAAACAAGTGTAGGAGAAAATATAGCTCCTGTTGGTATTATTAATACTTTTTTATATTTACCTTTAAGCATTTCTTTATATATATAGCCAAATACTACTAAAAAGGAACAAACTGGTCCTGAACCACCCGCTAATACGGGCTGATTGTCCAAGTCATAAATCATAGTACCACAGTCATTATAATTATCTTTTAACTTGATATTATATTTAGTCATCATATATTCTTTTAATATATTTTTTCCATAAATACCTAAATCTCCAGTTAATATTAAATCGTAGTAGTCTATATCTCTTTTTGTATCTTTTAGATGATTATAGATAACATCTCCTGCTGCAGGAGCCATTACTGCCCCCATATGATTTACATCAGTAATTCCAAGATCTGCTACTCTACCAATAGTAGCACTTTCTATTTTTATTTTACTTTTTTTATTACTAAGTAATAGACTTCCTGCTCCAGTAGTTGTAAAGGTTGCTGTTTTTGGTTTTGGAGTACCATATTCAGTTGGATTTCTAAATTGTTTTTCACTTGCCATATTATGACTAGAGGTAGATACTATTACTCTTTTGGCCATCTTACTTTCTATAAAGGTACTTGCTAATATTATTCCTTCGCCACTAGTGGCACAAGCTTCATATATACCAATAAAAGGAATATCAAAATCTCTAGCCATATAATCAGAAGCTGCTATTTGATTTTGTAAGTCTCCTGATATTAAAAGATCAATGTCTTTATCTTTTAGTTTGTTTTTTTCTAAGATGCTTTTACTTGCTTCTTTTAAAATATGGGTTTCTGCTTTTTCCCAAGATTTTTCTCCGAAATATAAATCTTTTTTATATTTTTTATCAAAGTATTTACTAAGTGGTCCATCATTTTCATAGTTACCACATATTGTATAAGTATCTTCTATAAATACATTATTATATTTTGTTGTCATTTTATCCTCCTATTAATAATAATCTTAATATTCCAAATATATATACTGATACTATTCCATAAAGTATTACTGTACCTGATAGTTTGAAAATGTTAGCTCCTATTCCTAATATAAGTCCTTCATTTTTATATTCAAGAGCTGCTGAAGTCATTGAATGAGCAAAGCCTGTTATTGGTATAATAAGAGCTGCTTTTACTTTAGTTACTAGTGTATCAAATATTCCCATAGCGGTAAGAATAGAGGCAATAGCTATTAATGATAATGTTACAATGACTCCTGATTCTTTTCTAGGTAAATTAAACCAGATACTATAGCATCTTAAAAGAAGTTCTGATAATGCTCCTAAAGAACCTCCTACAAAAAAAGCTATAAGAGCATTCTTAATGTAATTTTCTTTAGGAGTATTTTTATCTACTAACTGTTTATATTTATTTTTATCCATCTTCATCACCAATAATAGTATTAATAAATAATGGTAAAATATACAAATTAAATTTAAAAAAGTTATTATTATAGCTATAAAGTATATAAAAAAACAAGTTTTATATTAAAACTCATTTTTAATAAGAAAATCAATTAAGTTAAGATGTTTTATTCCATTTCTAGAAAAATCTCTTTTATCAAGTGAAATAACGTATTTAGGATAATTATCATCAATTACGTTAAATGCTCCAAATTCTCTTTCAATAACTTCTTCGCTATTAAGCTCATATGTAACCTGGATATACTTAGTATTTCCTTCAAGGGTTGCTACAAAATCTATTTCACCATTTTTTGTTTTTCCTACATAAACTTCATATCCTCTTATAATTAATTCATTATATACGATATTTTCAAGCATTATATAATTTTTGAAATCAGAATTATTATTCTTAATCTGAGCTATTCCTAAATCAGTAGCATAATATTTATTTAATGTCTTAAGTATTCCTTTACCATGAACATCATATCTATATACTCTTTTAATAATTAGAGCTTTACATAAAGCATCAATATAAGTATATAATGTTTCAGTAGATATTTTTTTATATTCTTTTTCTAAATATTTAATAATATTATCTGCTCTGAATTCTCTACCTGTAGTATCGATAAGATACTGCAATATCATATCAAATAAAGTAACATCTTGAAGATTCAATCTTTTTACGATATCTCTTAATATTATAGAATCAAATACACTATGTAAATAATTCTTAATATCATTAACATTGGTAAACTGGCAACGATTAGGTAATCCTCCCCATTTAGCATAATCCCAAAAGTTATCCATATCATAAGCATCTTTACCAGTAAGTTCTATATATTCTTTATATGAAAGAGGACTTATATTAAATAATACATATCTTCCTGATAATACTGAAGATAATTCGTCTGATAGCATTTTGCTATTTGAACCTGTAATAAATATACTTACATTTTTCAAAGATGCTCTAAGAGAATTGACAACATATTCAAACTTATCTACGTTTTGAACTTCATCTAAAAATATATAATATATTTTTTGGTCTTTAATTTTATCCTTAATATAAGTGTTAAGTTTTTTATAATCTTGTAATTCTTCATACTCAATGAATTCAAAATTAATATTAATTATATGTTCATCATCGACACCTTTATCTTTAATTTCTTTAGTAATTTGCTCTAGTATTACAGATTTGCCACATCTTCTGATACCTACTAATATTTTGATTAAGTCAGAATCATAAAATCCTCTTATTTTTGATAAATAATTATCTCTTTTTAACATGATTAATCACCTCAGTTACATTATATAACTAATTATCTAATTTGTAAAGTTATTTTGCCAGAGTGAAATAACTTTTTCTTTTTTGAAATTATTTTGTTAGAACGAAATAACTTTATTTGTTATTATTATAAGCAATAAAGTATTTTTAATTATTTTTTATATTATTCTTTCATATATATTATTATGAAAAATAAATTTATTAAATCTACTATTATCCTTATTATTGGAGGATTTATTACTAAAATACTTGGAATGATAATTAAAATAGTATTAACTAGAGTTATAGGTCCTACAGGTATAGGATTATATATGTTAGTATTACCAACATTTAATCTATTTATTACATTATGTAATTTAGGAGTACCTACCGCTATTACTAAATTGGTATCAGAAAAGAAAAATAATAGTAAAAGTATTATTATACCTACTACTATTATTATATTAATATATGATATTATATTAATACTAATAATATTAATAATATCACCATATCTAGCACATAATCTACTACATAATGCAAATTTATATTATCCTTTAATAGCTATAGGATTAACTCTACCATTTATAACTATATCAAGTATAATAAAAGGTTATTTCTTTGGGAAAGAAAAAGTATTTCCAATAACTTTATCAAATATAATAGAACAATTAACAAGATTAGTACTTACAGTAACATTAGTATCTTATATGCTTAGATATTCTTTAGTTACCGCTATTACAACTGTAGTACTTATTAATATAATAAGTGAAGGATTATCAATAGTGATTCTTATGTTATTTCTTCCTAAAGAAAAAATAACTAGGGAAGATTTAAGGGAAGATAATAAATTGTTAAAAGAAGTATTTGATATATCACTTCCTAATACTGGAGCAAGATTAATAGGTTCTATTACATATTTTTTAGAGCCTATAATACTTACTAATATTCTTAAATCTATTGGTTATTCTAAAGATTATATAACGCTTGAATATGGTGTTATTAATGGTTATGTATATCCTTTACTTCTTCTTCCTTCTTTCTTTACTTTAGCTATTTCTTCTGCTATATTGCCTGTAGTATCTAATAGTTATTGTAATAAGAATTATGATTATACAAAAAAGAAAATAAAACAGGCTATTTTATTTTCTTTATTGATAGGTGTTCCAGCTACATTAATATTTATGTTTATTCCAGAGATACCTTTAAAACTAGTATATAATACAAATTTAGGATTAGAATATATAAAGTTAACTTCTCCATTCTTTCTTCTTCATTATATTCAGGCTCCTCTTACTAGTGCATTAAATGGAATGGGATATGCTAAAGTAGCTATGAGAGGAACTTTATATGGTGGTATAATAAGAGTTTTAAGTTTAGCAGTTTTAAGTCTATTAAAAATTGGATTATATAGTTTAGTAATATCTACTATATTAAATATAGTTATTGTAACATTACATCATATATATTATGTGAGAAAGTATTTGTCTAAGGTGTGAGTTTATATGGGTTATCTTTAGAACCTGTAGCTTTATCTTTATATATGGTTTCTGTGGAGTTTAGGAAGAGAGTTGGTACTACCTCATACGCATTATATACAAAACCAGAAACGTTGTAACCAGAATAATCGGCAACTCCACCTTTAGCAGAAATGGATAGTACATAGGCAAATCCTGCAAGAGAATGAGTCAACAACCATCCACAATTTCCACCTGAATTAGTAATTATAGGATATATCCAATTATTACTTGTACATGTACTATCATCATAATAATAAGGCAAACCTTTTGAACATTTATTAAAATCTGTTGCATATCCGTAATCACTTGGATACGGAAGTGCGACTTTTCCTGTCCATGTTGTGCTTCTTCCCGAATATACTGTAGTTCCTCTTTCACATTCATAGAATTGATTTGAATAAAAAGCGCCATCATTTCCTCCAATTTTCCATATCATTTCAGTTGTCTTTTCTTTTGTAATAACATTCTTTATACCAGTACCAGTAAAATCACATGAAGTTGACGAGTTATTATGATTATTATAACAAGTTCCTTTTTCACTATTATAATAGAGACTTCCTCCGACTGACTCAGATGAATACCCAGGATTAAGTAATTTCATCAGGTTAGCTTCTGACCATTCATTTGTTCCATATCCTGAGCCTACTGTCGATACTGATGTATCCCATGAATATGCTCCTATGCTTTCATTTCTAATTATTTTTACTTTGCCATCAAACACTCCTATGATACGCCATAATTCGCAATTAGTATCCGGATATGTTTCACAATTGAAATATATATAGTTATTGGGACTTATTCCATAGTATCTTATATTACCACCATCAAGTGATGTTGTTGTTCCTCCTAAGCGGTCATTCATAAGTAATTCATCTGGTGCTGTATTATACATAATACTATTATTTTCTACTGTAGATTTACTAGCATTAGTATATAGATTAGTTATATAATCTGCTATGGTAGTTACTTTTGGTGGAGTATATACTTCTGTTATAAGAGTAATACCATCTGGTACTATTAGATCCCCTCCATTTTCATAACCTAATATTGATTTTATTGTAACAGTATTATCGACACCCATAGTATTATTTAAATATAACTTAATAAACTTATTATCTCCATAACCTATTATATCTAATACTTTATCTTTAGAGTCCTCATATACTTTTACTTCAATATTACTATTAGTATTATATCCTACTCCATATTTTACAGCAGCTTTATTAGTATTTTTTAAGTGAAAGTATATTGTTTTACTACTACTTTTTGGAACTGTAATAGTAGTTCCTTCCCCTACTAGTATGTCATATGTATTATTATTGTCATTGCTTGAAGCTATAGTACTTACGGCAAAAGTATTATATAGAGTATATACCCCAAATAATATTAATATAACTAATATAATTATTATTATCTTCTTTTTATTCATATTATCACCACCAAAAAACTACGAAAAAATACTAATACTTCTATTAGTTATTTTCGTAGTTTGTTTTAAATTTATTAATATACTTTTATAGTTTAATTCCTTATAGAATAAGTAAATACCCCCCTAGTTAACATCTTGTTAACGTACATTTGATTGTTATTTTTCATATGAGGCACCTACCTTTCTTTCTATTTAAATTTTAGCATATTTTCATTTATTTGACAAGTCACTTTTTGTTTTAATTATGGATTTAGTTTATAGGGATTATTTTCTGCTCCAAGAGTGCCTGCATTATCTTCATATATAGTTTCAGTAGAATCTAAATAAAGTGTCGGATAAATACCAGTGCCATTACCTATATTAGTTATTTCAACTTCATGACATTCAACCTTCAGTGCTCTAAAATTAGTACCAGAATCTGGAGTTAAAAACCATGGACTACGGCAGTAGCTATTAACAACAAAAATATAATACATCCAACTTGTGTCATAACAACCAACATAATTAAAGTTAGCCAGTGTTTTAGAACATTTATTAAAATCTGTTGCATATCCGTAATCAGATGGATACGGAAGTGCTATCCTTCCTGGCCAAGTTGTACTACGTCCAGAATATACTTTTGTTCCTCTTTCATATCCGTATATTTGATTTGGATATATACTTGGAGAATTCCACCCTCCTAGATTCCATGTTACTTTTGCTATTTTATTTTTTGTTGCATCATTTTTTATACCTGTTGAAGTAAAATCACATGATGTGGTAGAACTAGAACTAGTGTAGCATTTACCAGATTTACTATTATAGTATAGGCTTCCTCCAATAGATTCACTCTCATATCCAGGATTAAGTAATTTCATTGCATCTGCTTCTGACCACTCATTTGCAGAAGAAGTACTCCATGTAAAATTCCCTATACTTTCATTTCTCATTATTTTAACCTTTCCTTCAAATACTCCTATTATTCTCCAAGTTTCACAATTAGTATCTGGATATTCTTCACAGTTAAAGAATATATAGTTATTAGGTGATGCTCCATAGTATCTTATATTACCGCCATCTAAAGATGATGATTTACCTCCTAATCTGTCATTCATAAGTGATACTGAAGAAGCATAATTATATGTAATACTATTATTGGTAACAGTAGATTTATCAGCGTTAGTATATAGATTAGTTATGTAGTCTACTAATGTAGTTTTAACTTCTTCATTACTAGATATTAATTTCATATAGTCAGGTAATATTATATTATCTTTACTTGTTGATACTCCTATTACTAGGTTTATTTTTTTATTTGTGTTGTTAACTATTTTAATATTAATAGTTCCTCCAGTAGAAGATAGTGTTCCATTTGGTTCTATATCACTAGTATCGTCTATACTTGTATAAAATGATAAGTCATTATCATTTCCATCATATATATACCAAGTGGCATATTTTATACTTTCTATTTGAGTGTTATTATTGATATTAAATTTAATAGTTTTATTTGCTTTTGAACTTAGAGTAATATCAAATGATTCAAATATATCCTTCTCGTAAGATAAGTTAGAAGATAAACTAATAGGATTATCTATATTACTGGTAGAGGTAAACATAGCATAAGTTGATCCTATACCTAGTCCTATTAATCCTATAGAAATAATTAATATTAAATATATATTTTTAATAGATATTTTTTTCATTAGTACCTCCTTTTATGGATTTAATTTGTATGGATTATCTTTAGAGCCTGTTGTTCCTTCAACTATAGTTTCTGATGAATTTAGGAATAGTGTTGGAGTAACGTTTTGCGGATAAGTTGCGGAAAAACCGCTATAGTTAATTTCACCCGACGAATTCACAAAATATACATTGCTAGAAGTTGTTGAGGGAGTTAAAAACCATCCATACCATGCACTTGAATTAGTGATTATAGAATATAGCCAATCGTTTGTACGGCAGGCATATGAATCATAACTGAAATCATAATTATATAAATTTTGCGTACATTTATTAAAGTCTGTTGCATATCCATAATCACTTGGATACGGAAGTGCTACTTTTCCTGTCCATGTTGTGCTATGTCCAGAATATACTTTTGTTCCTCTTTCGTATCCATAAATTTCGTTGGAATATACTGAGTAATTATTCCATCCTCCGAGATTCCATACAACCTCGGCTATTTTTCCTCTTGTAGCATCGTTTTTTATTCCACTACTAGTAAAATTACATGATGATGTATTACTACCATCAGTATAGCAAGTACCAGACTTACCGTTATAGTATAGACTTCCTCCTACTGATTCGCTATCATATCCAGGATTAAATAATTTCATTAAAGACGCCTCTGACCATTCATTTATATAAGAACCATTCCATGGATATTTTCCTATAGTTTTACTTCTAATTAATTTCACTTTTCCATCAAATACTCCGATTATTCTCCATAACTCACAGTTGGTATCTGGATATGACGTGCAATTAAAATATACATAATTATTTGGATCTGCTCCATAATATCTTATATTACCTTTATTAAAATCTGTTGATGAATTACCCAATCTATCATTCATAAGTGATTCACTAGATGCATAATTATATGTAATACTATTATTTTTTACCATACTTTTTTCTGCGTCATTATATAGGTCAGTTATGTGTTCTGCTAAGGTTGTTTTCTGCACCGGTGGAGTATATACTTCTGTTATAAGACTAATATCATCAAGTATTATTAAATCTCCTCCATTTTCATAACCTAATACACAACTAATAGTAACGGTATTATCATTATTAGTAGGATTATTTAAATATAATTTAATATATTTATTATCTCCATAACCTATTATATCAATTGCTTTATCTTTGGAGTCTTCATATACTTTTACTTCTATATTAGAACTATTGTTATATCCTACTCCATATTTTATAGCAGCCCTATTAGTATTTTTTATATGAAAGTATATAGTTTTACTACTACTTTTAGGCACATTAATAATAGTATCTTCATTGATATCAATATCATAGATATTATCACTATTATTCGAAGCTATAGTACTTACGGCAAAAGTATTATATAACATATATATTCCAAATAATATTAATATAACTAATATAATTATTATTATCTTCTTTTTATTCATATCATCACCACCAAAAAACTACGAAAAAATACTAATACTTCTATTAGTTATTTCCGTAGTTTTCTTTATATTTTTTAATATACTATTGCAGTTTAAACCCTTATAGAATAAGTAAATACCCCCCTAGTTAACATCTTGTTAACGTACATTTGATTGTTATTTTTCATATGAGGCACCTACCTTTCTATCTATTTAAATTTTAGCATATTTTGATTTAAAATACAATATTATATTGATACTTTTTCTTCTATATATTCATCTAATAGTGATGATGATGCTAAAAGTGTATTATTAAATGTTTTTAATTTTGATAAATATTCTTGGTACTCTTTATTGTTATATAGTACTTTTATTTTTTCTTTTATTTGTTTATCTATTTCGATATATTCTTTATTCTTTTCGTATTCTAATTTAGTTGCTTTTTTTTCTAAAGATTTTACCTCTTCAATAAGTTTATTTACTTCTTTATTTTCTTTTAATATATTTACTATATTTATATATTCTTTATATTCATTAGAATTGTTTATTTCAGTGAAAAGATTTTCGATACTACTTTCTATCACTTACTATTTCTCCTTCCATAGACCATGTTTTTACATCAGTTATTAATACTTCTTTTATCTGTCCTATTAGTGATGGGTCTGCCTTTACATTTACTAATTTCATGGTATCGGTATAACCCATTAATTTACCACCTTTATCTGAATATCCTTCTAGTAATACTGATACTGTTTTTCCTAAGTATTTTTCATTAGCTTCTTTTGCATATTTATTTACTACTTTATTTAATCTTTGTAATCTTTCTTCTTTTTCTTCTAGTGGAACGTTATCTTCCATTTTGCTAGCGGGTGTTCCTTCTCTTGGTGAATAGATAAATGTATAGGCTAAATCGTATTTTAATTCGTTATAGATATCTAATGTCTTTTGGAAGTCTTCTTCTGTTTCATTAGGAAATCCTACGATGATATCTGTTGTTATACTAACATTTTTTATTTTACTTTTTAGTTCATAGAATAGTTTTTTGTATTCTTCTATAGTATATCTTCTGTTCATTTTCTTTAGGATATTATCTGAACCTGATTGGATTGGCAGGTGAATATATGGCATTATGTTATCATATTTTGCTATTATGTCTATCATATCACTTGTGAAATCCCATGGGTGTGATGTTACGAATCTTATTCTGTCAATTTTTGTTTTAGCAACATCTTCTAATAGATTAGACATAGTGTAATTTATATCTAGATCTTTTCCATAAGCGTTTACATTTTGTCCTAATAATGTTACTTCTTTATATCCTTTTTCTTTTAGGGTATTTATTTCTTTTAGGATATCTTTGGGTAATCTACTTCTTTGTTTTCCTCTGGTATATGGTACTATACAGTAAGAACAGAATTTATCGCAACCATATTGGATATTTACCCATGCTTTATAGTTTGAATCTCTTTTTACAGGGATGTTTTCTATGATATCTCCTTCTATTGAATATACTTCGATATTTTGTTTTTTTTCTTTTATAACATTATCTAAAAGTGTTGGTATATCATAAATATTATGTGTTCCTAAGACTATATCTACCCATTTATATTTATCTTTTAGCATGTTTGATATGCCTTCTTCTTGAGGCATACAGCCTCCGATGATAGTTATAATATTTGGATTATCTTCTTTTAGTTTTTTTATTCTTCCTAGAATGCCCACTACTTTATTATGGGCGTTTTCTCTTATGGCACAGGTATTTAGAATAATAACATCTGATAAGGTATAATCTTCTTTTTCTTCAAAGCCTAAATCTTCCATGATGCCTTTTATGTTTTCACTATCGTGAACGTTCATTTGACAGCCATAAGTTAATACGCTATAGGTTTTACCCTCGCCAATATGGCATACTGATGATGGTACTTTATATTTATCGTATAGTACCTCTGGACTGTTTTTAGTTCTTATTCTTGCTTCTTTTATGTCTGGTAATTTCATGTTACTTCCTTCTTTCTTTTATCTTTCCTCTACTACAAAGATAGTTATATTGTTCTCTAAAAGCTATATTATCGCTTGTTTTATTATTGGCATATTCACACCAGTATTTTATTTCTCTTTCCCAATAGTAGTATTTGGCATCTAAATCGTCTTTATATCTATTTATATATAAATCGTATAAGGCATAGATAGCTAAATCATCCATAGCACGTCTAGCAGCACTGGATATTTTTACGTATCCTTCTACTCCTAAGCCTTCATGCCCTATATTTCTAGGGGAATATCTTCCTTTCATCATATGATCTCTTAATACGTGTTTAAAGCTACTATTTTGGGTATCAAAGTGTCCTTCTTCAAGATATAGTTCTATATCATCTATAGTAGCTAATTTTTGAACACGCCATGGCATTACTAAATCTAGTTTATCTCTTTTATCGATTATATTTATTGTGGTATTAGCAAAGACATTACACTGCTCTACAATCATATGTGATATTGGTGTTTCAGTATCGATATTGTTTTTTCCTTTTATTTTTTCTTTCATTCTATGATATGCTCTTACTTTAGGATTATCTAATGCTTGGCGATCAAATATTTTTGATACTAGTAATAAATCTTCGTATAAGCCGGTTTTGTTATTTAGCATTTCTTCAGCTTCTTGATATGTTAGTCTATGTTTGTTCTCAATAATACTTGGCATTATTTCTAAAGTAGATAAATCTAATGAATAATCTTTTAATACTTCCACTTTTATTGTTAGGGCATTGGTTTGTTTTCCTGGTAATAATGATAAAATACCATCTGATAAGTATCTATTAAAAATTGGAATATTTTCATCTATTAAATAAATGGTATGATTTCGTTTTAGGGCTTCTTTCATGGTTCTTGATTCATATGGTATTATAGCAGCAGGATTAGATAGATGAATAAATAGTATATATGTTCCATTTTCACATCTTCGCAGAGAAAACGCATCATCTAAACAGGTTGCTTCTTTATCATCAATAGTAATAGTGTTTTCTTTAGTTAGGTCTACTTTTCCATTTGGCATATAGATATATTGTTCATATTTTGGTACGATAAATGATACGTTATAATCGTTTTCGATATCTTCTTTGGTTTGATATAAACCGTTTTCTATTTTATCTATGAGATTCCATACGAAGTTTTTATTTGATGTTTTTAGTAGTGAGAGGTATTCTTCTTTGGAAAAAGAGAATAATTTATCATATATTTTTCCTCTTAAGAATATATTTATTAATCTATTATAGTATTTTATTTCAATAGTATTATCTTCATCTAAGCTTATATATTTTTCTAATATACTTATAAATACTGATGGAAGAATATTATTGTTTATTAGTAGTTCTTTGATATTTAAATCAATATATCTTTCTAATAATTCGATATCTCTTTTTTCAAATATTATGAAGAGCATAAAGTTATATTTTTCTCCTTTGGCTCTTTTTTTATTTGTTATTAGGCATTTGTTTTGGATATCCACTAAAAAAGAGATATATTTTTCTAATAATAATAGTTCTTCTAAATTAAAGCTTTTGGATAAGTTACTTAGAAATATATCTATTTTATTATACATTAAATCTAATGATGATTTGTTTTTTCGTACTTTGATATAGTTATTTAATAGTGTATTTAGATCTTTTATTAATAATTTATTTTCTTCATTATTTATATTTCTAAATAGATATAAATATGAGGAAAGAATAGCTGATATTACTTCTTCAGGGAATGCTAGTATTAGATCGCATAGTTTATCGTAATCGATATTATTGTTTAGTATATCTTTTTTTATTTGTTTGGTTATGTTTTTGTTGTTTTTCATTAAAACCACCCCTAGTATATTGTATTAGTTTTTCTTGTAATCGGTTAATATGTTTAAAAATGCTTCGCTGGGAATTTCTACTTTACCGATGGTTTTCATTTTCTTTTTTCCTTCTTTTTGTTTATCTAGAAGTTTTCTTTTTCTTGTTATGTCACCACCATAACATTTAGCTAGAACGTCTTTACGCATAGCTTTAATATCACTTCGTGCTATTACTTTACTTCCTATTACTGCTTGGATTGGTACTTCAAATAATTGTCTTGGAATGATATTTTTTAGATTGTCGACCATTTTTCTTCCTCTTTGATAGGCAAAGTCTTTATGAACTATTAGTGATAGAGCATCTACTACTTCGCCATTTAACATGATATCCATTTTTACTAAATCGCTTTCTTTGTAACCTATTAGTTCGTAATCAAATGAGGCAAATCCTTTGGTTGATGATTTTAATCTATCAAAGAAGTCATATACTATTTCTGATAGGGGTAATTCATAATGGATATTTACTCTTGTTTTATCTAGGTAATCTATGCTTTTGTAGATACCTCTTTTATCTTGACACAGCTCCATTATTGGTCCTATATATTCTGTTGGTACTAAGATATTTGTAAATATATATGGTTCTTTTATGCTTTTTATTTTTACTTTATCAGGCATCATAGAAGGATTGTCTATATAAATAACAGTATTATCAGTAAGGGTTATTTCATAATTTACTGATGGGGTTGTAGCTATTATTTCGATATTAAATTCTCTTTCGATTCTTTCGGATATTATCTCTAGATGTAATAGACCTAAGAAGCCCATACGGAAACCAAATCCTAAAGTAGTAGATGACTCTGGTTCAAACGTGAGAGAAGCATCGTTTAGTTTTAGTTTTTCGATGGCTTCTAATAGATGGTTATATTTATTTGATTCAATGGGATAAATACCACAGTAGACCATTGGTTTCATTGGTTTATATCCTGGTAATGGTTCTTTAGCAGGGTCATTTTCATCAGTAATAGTATCTCCTACTTTTACGGATTCTAAGCTTTTTATGGATGCGGTAATAAAGCCTACTTCACCTGCATTTAACTCTTCTACTTCTTTTTCAAAGGGGGTATGATATCCTAATGATACAACATCATAAGAGGCAGATGTAGTCATCATTTTTATTTTTGTTTTCTTATTTAGTGTTCCTGATTCTACTTTTACTAAAATTACTACACCACGATATGGATCAAAGTAGCTATCAAATATTAGACATTTTAATTTGTCTTCTTTAACTTTAGGAGCTGGCACTTTGTTTATTATTTCTTCTATTAAAGATGGAATACCTTCTCCTGTTTTAGCGGATACTTTGATTATTTCTTCTTTTTTAAAGCCAAAGGTATCGTATAGTTCTTTTTCTACTTTGGGAATATCAGCACTAGGAAGATCTATTTTATTTATGACAGGAATAATTTCTAGATTATTATCTAGTGCTAAGTAGACGTTAGCTAGAGTTTGGGCTTCAATACCCTGAGTGGCATCCACTACTAAAATTGCTCCTTCACAGGCTTTTAAAGATCTTGATACTTCATAACTGAAATCAACATGACCTGGAGTGTCTATTAAATTTAAAATATAACCATTATAATTTAGTCTTACGGTATTTAATTTAATGGTTATTCCTCTTTCTCTTTCGATATCCATGTCATCTAGTAGTTGCTCTTTCATTTGTCTTTTGTCAATAGCGGATGTATATTCTAAAATACGATCGGCAAGAGTACTCTTACCATGATCTATATGTGCTATAATGCTAAAGTTTCTTATTTTTGATGTATCCATAATATCACTCACTTCTTATAGTATTATATCAAAAATGAAGATAAAAAAAAAGAAGTTTTCTTCTTTTTCTGGTTATTTTATTTTGAATCTGAATATATCAAATGGTTTATTGCTATCATAAGCAAAATTACTATCAATATTAAAATAGAAATATGTATATAGACTATTATTTTTTACGTAATATTCTAGGGTATTTAGATAGTCAGATGGATAGGCTTTTATATAACAATCATAATCACAAGTATTTTTATTTATATAGCCTTTTTGAACTTCGTAGTTATAATATTTTTTGACTTGGGTGTTTAATCTTTCTTCGAGTAGAGTATCATCAACATTATATAGTTCTTTTAAGTCATTATTTGTTAATCTTTTGCCATTCATATCAAAATTATAGAACTCTATTTCACTTGGTATGAAGTCATCTTCTAAAAGATAGACTTTAACAATTAGAGATAGTACTTTATCACTACTATAGTATTCGTAATCCATATATCTATCTTCTAATTCTTCACATTCATAGTATTTTATCATTATGGCATTATTAACTATGTTTATATCTTCACCTTTTAGATTTATATATGGTAGTTTTGATACTGCTTTATCTATTTTAGTGCTTTCATATGTTATAACGTATCTACTAGCAGTATATATTTTGTTTTTATCATCTTCTTTTGGCCATAATATTAATAATAAAAGCAGTAGTAATATGATTATTATGATTATTGATTTCTTTTTATTTTCTAATATTGTTTCTTTTAGATTTTGAATCATTATACGCATGATTTCACCTTCTCATCATTTTTCTCGATAGATATTGGTTCGATATGCCAATTTTCACTTACAAGAGGAAATGTTAAGCCATATTTTTTGGCATTGTTATGGGCCCACTTTATAGCTGCTTCTGAATTGTTATAGCTTAAGTCTGAGGCTATTCCCCAACCATGATTGGATGTTCCTGGTACTGCTGCTAGATTACCATTATTACAGTTTTGTTTTGTATAACAGTTATATAGTTCTTGTTGTTTTTCGAATGATCGCCAAGCACCATAGTTTGTTGTTGAAAAATTTATACTATGTCCTTCTTTTTTAGCTGCGGATGTAAATTCTTTTAATAGTTCATAAAAGTATTTGTTATAGCCATAGTCGCCTGAACCTTTGGTTTTGGCTATGCCATTTGATGGTACTAGGGCAGATGTTGGTTTATAGAAAACGCCATTTTCATAGTATATAACACCATCACAGCCGTCCTTTCTAAGAAGATTAGATGAAGAGGATTTTGCTACGCTGCCCGCTAATTGCCGATTATTTTTCATAGTTTCAGCCATTTGTTCTCTTAAAGCTAAGGCATTTAATCTTGCGGCTTCTTTAGCGGATGCTTTTTGTTTTTCATCAGCCTCTAATCTTTCAATTGTACTTTTATCTTCTGCCATAGTAAAGCATCTAGCATAGTCTACTCCTAAATCTCCTAGAAGGCTATTGAATATTGATACGATTGTTGGAATGGCAAATAGGATAACAGCGTATACTATTCTTTTAATTGTTACTTTGGTTACTTTTTTCATTTCTTCAGAATCAGAAGACATAACGGCTTTAGCTAAGTCAATAGACATTATAATTATTAATCCTATTGGTACTATTATGAATAGTACATTCATTATTTCTTTAATGAATAGTAATACTTTTAAAACACCTGATCCGCCACATTCTGATATTGTTAATAAAGACATATATATCACCTACACTAGAATTATTATATCAAATATTAGAAAGAAAAAAAAGAAGAAATATTACTTTTCTTCAGTTTTCTTTGTAGTATCTTTTTTTGCTATTGGTTTCTTTGCAGTTGTTGTTGTTTTTTTAGTAGTAGTTGTCTTTTTTTCTGCTGTTTTAGCTGCTGTTTTAGCTGCTGTTTTAGCTGCTGTTTTAGCTGCAGTAGTCTTTTTAGCTACTGGCTTTTTTGCTTCTGCTTTTACTTCTTTTACTTCTTCAGTCTTTACAGCTTTTGGAGTATAAGTTTTTCCATTTAGGGCATCTTTAGCAATTATTACTAAATCAGCAAATGCTTCTTTGTTATCAATTGCAAGTTCACTTAACATTTTTCTATTTACTGTAACACCAGCTTTATTTAATCCATCAATAAATCTTGAATAAGAGATTTCATTTTCTCTACATCCAGCATTTATTCTTGTGATCCATAGCTTTCTAAAGTTTCTCTTATTTTGTTTTCTATCTCTAAATGCGTAGTTTCCTGAATGCATTACTTGCTCATGAGCAGTTTTATATAATCTATGTTTACTACCAAAATAACCTTTTGCTTCTTTTAATACTTTTTTTCTTCTAGCACGTGCAACAGTGCCACCTTTAACTCTTGTCATACTTTGCCTCCTATATTATATCTTTAATTCTCTTGTAATCAGCTTTACTTAGGCTAGTCCCTTGTTTCTTACTACTAGCTCTAGCGGCACTATTCTTTCCTGTATTATGTAAAACACCTTGTCTTGATTTGCTGATTGAACCGCTTTGTCTGATATTTAATACTTTCTTTGTTCCTTTATGTGTTTTCATTTTATTTTTCTTAAGTTTAGTCATAATATCCTCCTTCTATTTTTTAGGTATTAATCCGACATGCATTACTCTACCTTCTATTTTAGGTTTGTATTCAATATCGGCAACATCACTAACTTTTTCACAAAATCTATCTAAAACATCTCTTGCAAGTTCTGGATGAGTAATTTCTCTACCCTTAAATCTAATACTAGCTTTTACTTTATTACCTTTTTCTAAAGCTTTTCTTGCATTAGTCACTCTTGTTTCAAAGTCGTGAACATCAATTTTTACTGATAATCTAAATTCTTTTGTTTCAACCATTGTTTCTCTTTGTTTCTTTTGAGCCTCTTTAGTTTTTTTCTTTTTTTCATACTTGAATTTGTTATAGTCCATAATTTTGCATACTGGCATATTGCCACTATCACTCATTAGAACTAAATCAAAGCCAGCATAACCCGCTAAAGTAAGCGCATCTTGTTTAGACTTCACTCCTAATTGTTCACCATTTGGTCCAATTACCATCATTTCCCTACATCTTATTTGTTCGTTGATAGGATTATCTTTTAAAGTAGCTATAGCTAACACCTCCGTTAAAAAATGAATACTTAAAGAAGTATCCATTTATCTATAAAAAGCTATCTAAAAATATTTGTATTTTCTAAGTTGGCTTTTTACCTATTACTTAAGTAATCAGGTGAGATAAATTAATCTTCTTTCCGTTTCCTTGTTAATTATATTATAATAATATGGAAAAGTCAACTAAAAAATACCTTTTTTCCTTATTTTATAGTAATTTATTAAGAAAATTATTAAATTAGAGACCTTAGGCTCTAATTTGCCTCTTAAGACTTTGGGCCTCTTGAGGAGGAATATATTATAACCATTCGTGATTCTTTTTTATATATATTCTTTTTACGATACTGACTATCAATATATATAAAATTACTAAAGATAATAAATATAGATAGAATTTAATATTTAATATTTCAAAGTGAAATGATAAGACATTATGTAGTAATAATGGTGTTATTATTGTTAACACAGTAGATAATAGTGTTAATGATAATAATATTTTTGAGGGCCCGCTATTAAAAATATCCTTTGATGTACGAACGTTATAGATAATCATAAGTTCTGTTATTAATGATGTTATGAACCATGCTGTTTGAAAATAGCTTTCTTTTTCTATACTGTTATAGCCTAATAGGTGCCAGAATGTAAGAAATGCTAGTACATCTATTATTGAGCTTGTTATTCCCATTACTATCATAAATTTAGCTATTCCTTTAGTATTCCATTTTTTGGGAAATGTTATAAATTCTTCATCGACATTATCATATGGTATGCCTATTTGGGAAAAATCATATATAAAATCTTGAAATAACATTTGTATTGGTAATAGTGGTAAGAATGGTAAGAAGATACTAGCTATCATTATACTAAATACATCTCCAAAGTCTGCACTTAAGGCCATTTTCATATATTTTATAATATTACCATATACTTTTCTTCCTTCTATTATTCCATCTGCTATTACTTCTAAGTTTTTTTCTAGTAATATCATATCACTTGTTTCTTTAGCTATATCAGTGGCTGTATTTACTGATAGTCCTACATCGCTTTGTAATAGTGATGGGGCATCATTTATTCCGTCGCCCATATAGCCTACTACATGACCATTACTTTTTAATATTCTTACTACTCTTTCTTTTTGCATTGGATTTAGCCTTGCAAATACGTCTATTTCCTCTACTTTTATTGATAGGGCTTTATCACTTAATTTATCTATTTCAGCTCCTGTTAATATTTCATCACTATTGATGCCTGCTAAAGAGGATACTGTTTTAGTGGAATATTGGTTGTCCCCGGTTAGTATTTTTGTTTTTACGCCATACTTTCTTAGTTTGTTTATGACTTTCTTGACATCTTTTTTTGGTGAATCTAGAAAGGCTACGAAACCGATAAATGTCATATCTTTTTCAGTATTTTCATCAAAAGATAGAATATCCTTCTCGGTTTTCTTAGCTGCTATGGCTAAAACTTGCATACCGGAAGTAGCCATTTCTTTAGCTTTTGTAGTAACGGTATTTATTAACTCTTTAGTTAAATCTTCTTCCTTACCTTTTATTTTTACTTTGGTACATCTTTTTAATACTTCTTCCATTGCTCCTTTTGTTATCATTCGATATGTACTGTTATTTTTTACGATGATACTCATTATTTTTCTATTATAATCAAATGGTATTTCGTCTATTTTTTCATACTTTGGTAATATATTATCTAAATTGTGCTTGCTTCCATAGATCATTATTGCCCTATCTACTATGTTTTTCATCCCTGTTGAATAGTAACTATTTATATATGCATATTCTAAAATGTTATTATTTTCTTTTCCTAATACATCTATGTATTTTTGAAGTACTATTTTATTTTCGGTAAGAGTACCTGTTTTATCAGTACATAGTGTGTCTATAGCTCCTAAATTTTGTATTGATTCTATATGTTTTACTAAAACTTTCTTTTTGGCTAATGTTTTTGTTCCTTTTGTTAAATTTACATTGACTATCATTGGTAACATACTTGGTGTTATTCCTACCGCTACGGAAAAGGCAAAAAGAATGGCTTCAGTAAAATTACTTCTTATTATTCCATCTACTAAAAGAATAACTAGACATATTACTACCATGAATTTTATTAACATATTAGTAATATCTTTCATTCCTTTATCAAAGGCTGTTATATTCTTTTTTTCATTTATTTCTTTACCTATTTTGCCTAAATATGTATCAAATCCTGTTTTTACTACTATGGCTTTAGCAGTACCGCTTATAACGCTTGAGGACATATATAGAATGTTTTTTATATCAAATAGGTTATCATATTCTTTCTTATTAGTTTCTTTCTTTTCTACGGGAATTGATTCTCCTGTAAAAACTGATTCATTAACAAATAAATCTTTACTATTTATAATAATACAATCTGCTGGTATTA
This sequence comes from uncultured Bacilli bacterium, assembly GCA_934183705.1. The sequence goes on from CAKPSW010000003.1 coordinate 25,347, forward strand.
TACTTCCGGCATTTAATGATATAATATCTCCTACTACTACATTTTCTACTTTTATTTCTAATTCTTTATTATCTCTTATTACTTTTGTGGTTGATACTATTTTACTTCTTAGTTTTTTATTAAATTTATATGCTGAATAATCTTCTAATACTCTGATAAGTATACTAATTATGGCTATTAATATGATTACTAATGAACCTAGTTTATCTCCTAATGAGAAGTTTATTACTGCTAAAACTAGTAATATTATAATAAATTCTTCTTTTAATGAATTAAATATAAAGTAAAATATACTTCTATTTACTTCTTTTATAACGATATTTTTTCCATTGCTATTTAATCTTTTTTGGGCTTCTTTATTAGTTAATCCTTCTTCTTTAGTATGATATTTTGTTAATATTTCTTCAGTAGTTAACTTTGATATTTCGTTATAGTCTTTTAATATTAACATATCATCTATTTTATTATCTTTCATAGTATCACCAATATTATTATACATCAAAAATAATATCTTGCGTATATATTTTAAAAAAAAAGAAGAATTATTTCTCTTCTTTAAGATAATTAGGATCTACGTTATTTTCTATATCTTTTAAGTCTTCTTCTGTTACTTCTTCTGGTATTTCATCCCATACCTCTTCATCTTCTTCGATTGCTATTTTTACTTTGGTATCCCCTACTATTTCGACTCCTAGTTCTTTTTCGATATCTATAACTATTGCATTTCCGTCTTCTTTGGCTTTAATGCAACTAGGTCCTTTTAGACTTCTTACAATTATGTCTTTTTCATCGGAATCGGCACTAGCTTTTTGGGATACTGATACGATTTCTTTATATGGTATTGTTTTAGTCATAACTGACGTTTTAGTGTCATTATCATATGAATACCATAAATTTACATCAAAAGATCCATCTATTTCTATTTTATCTTCTACTTCATGGCCTGAAAACTTATGATTTATTACCCAACATCCTAATACAGTATTAGGTTTAGATTCGGTATCTATGGTATAAGTATTACGATAATACTTTTTCCCTTTACCTATTACTGCTTTTGTTACTATCTCTTTATATGCTGACAAAGATATCACCCCTCACAATAATTTATGATTGTTATAATAAAAAAGTACCATTTTTTTATTTGGTACTTATATTTTATTAAATACATCTTTTAATGGTGAATTTATTGTTAACACAGCTTTATCTTCGTGGCCGATTGAACTACGATTTATTAAAACTAAATTCCCATGAAAATAGTCTACTAGATATGCTGCTGGATAAACTCTAAGGGATGTTCCTAAAACTATCATTAGTTCTGATTTGTTTGCCGCTCTAATAGCCTCTTCCCATACATCTTCTGGAAGTGGTTCATTATATAATACGACGTCTGGTTTTATTATACCTCCGCAGGTACATCTTGGTATACCACTACTATTAAAAACATAATTGGCATCATAATATTTATGGCATTTAGTGCAATAGTTATTCATAATCGTTCCATGTAATTCTAATACTTTACTACTACCGGCTTTACTATGAAGGCCATCTATATTTTGAGTTATTATTGTTACATCTTTACCATTACTTTCTAATTCTTTTAATTTTTTGTGTGTAATATTAGGTATGGCATTTAATGAGTTTAATTTATCTTTATAAAATTTATAGAATTCTTCTGGATCATTTATAAAGAAATCATGGGATAGTATTAATTCTGGTGGATAGTCATACTTTTGATTGTATAATCCATCTTTACTTCTAAAATCGGGTATACCACTATCAGTTGATACTCCTGCACCAGTTAGTACTACTATTTTATTACTTTTATCTATTAGTTCTTTTAACTTTTTTATTTTATCTTCCATATTATTACCTCTAATAGTATTATACCACTTTAAAAGAATGATAACTATAGTAAGTCATCATTCTTTATATTATTTTTCACGATTTATTACACTGGAAATTGGAATGATATAGTGTTTTTCATTTAGATGAATTAATTCATCATAGAAACATATTATTCCGCCTGGTGCTATTTCTTTGGATAATCCTTCTATTTTATTAAATGACTTTATCATCGATGTAGTTGGCATTGATGTTTTTTTAATTTCGAATGGTATTAATTTATTATTTCTTAAAAATAATAGATCTATTTCACTAATTATAAATGTTTCGAGGTTCCAATTCCGAGAAATAGATGTTTCAATTCCGAAATAGTCAGGTTTCAATTCCGGAATAGTCAGACTTTTTTGTTATATGACAACTATAGTAAGTCATCATTTTTGATAATAAATATATTTCGGTCTTTATAGAAGGCAAAGAAAACATCTTCTAGTTTTATATCTTTTTTATCTAAAAAGTTATATACCCATTTTTTATCTTTCTTTAAGTGTTTTATAGTGTCTTCCTGGATATCTCCATCTAATATTAATGGTAATGGTAAAGGGCTTTTACCTGTTTCATATGGAAATACGGATAAGGTACCACTACTCTCTAGAATGGCATATTCTACTTCTTCAATACTTCTATAGCCTTTATCTCTTAATTGGACTAATAAGTCATCTAAGTTATATCTTTGTTTTAGCATTTCGTTATAGTTTATTTTTCCATCTTTTATTATTACTGATGGATTACCATCTAGGAAGATTCTAAATTTTGGTTTTTTTAGACTTATATACGATAGGATACATTGGAGTAAGACTAATATTACTATAGGAATTAGGGAATAAAGCATACTTTTATCGTAGTTTTCTATGCTTATTACGGTTAATTCCGCTATTAAAAGGGATACTATTAGGTCAGTTATACTTAATTGGCCTACTTCTCTTTTACCCATTATTCTATATATTACGAATATAAATAGGTAGAAGAATACTGTTCTAATCATTATTATTATCATTTTTATCACCATTATAATTATGGGAGATAGTATATTTTTTTATACATATTCATATTATTTAGTGGTGATTATATGTTTAAATATTTGAAAAGTCTTATATATACTAGTGGTATATTACTTGGTAGTTGTATTATTATAACTGTTTTGAGTTATTTTAATATTGTTTCGGGAAATATTCTTAAGATAATAGAACTTCTAATACCTATTATTTCTATTTTTGTTGGTAGTTATATTCTGGGAATGAGATGTAGTAATAAGGGATATATTGAGGGAATTAAATATGGTACTATATGGATATTATTATTTTTAGTTATTAATATTATTTTTAAGAATTTTACTTATCTTTCTTTAGTTTATTATTTAATATTTATGGTTGTTTCTATTTTTGCTTCGATTATCGGTATTAATAAAAGAAAGAGTTAAGTTATAAAAAAAGATATTTTTGGATATCTTTTTTATTTTATATTAATCATAATTTAATTTATATGGATTGTTTTGTGAACCAGTAGTACCATCTACTATAGTTTCAGTAGAGTTTAAAAAGAGAGTTGGAACAATATTATATAGGTACCCTACACCGTAGGAGGTGTTGTTATTGTAAACATAACCCGCTGAGTAAATAAACCATGCATGAGTCGAAGTTATGGAAATAGGAGTTAATAACCATCCATTATTTGCAGATGAATTAGTAATTATAGAATACATCCAATCATTATTTTTACATGGACTATAATTATATAATTTTTGCGTGCATTTATTAAAATCTGCAGCATAACCATAATCAGAAGGATACGGAATAGCTATCTTTCCAGTCCATGTTGTACTATGTTCTGAATATACTGTGTTTCCTCTTTCTAACACATATGCTTGATTTGAATATATATTTGAGGAGATTCCACCACCTAGGTTCCATGTTACTTCGGCTATTTTGCTTCTTGTAATATCATTTTTTATACCAGCAGTAGTAAAATCACATGATGTTCCAGTACTTGAGTTATCGTTACATTTGCCAGATTTGCCATTATAATAAAGACTACCTTCAACAGGCTCACTATCATACCCGGGATTGAGTAGTTTCATAAGAGATGCCTCTGGCCATTCATTTATATTACTAATATTCCATGAATAACCTCCTATGGATTCATTTCGCATTATTTTTATTTTGCCATCAAATAATCCTATTATTCTCCATAATTCACAATTAGTATCTGGATATGTTTCGCAATTAAAGTATATATAATTATTTGGCTCTGCTCCATAGTATCTTATATTACCTCCATCTAGTGATGTAGTTGTCCCTCCTAGTCTATCGTTCATAAGTGATACTGATGGAGCACAATTATATGTAATGCTATTATTTTCTGCCGGAGATTTAGATGCGTTAGTATATAGATTAGTTATATGTTCAGCCAGAAGTTCTTTATTTGGTTCAAAGCTTGCTTTTAGTTTATCTCCATTGTCAGCATTAAAGAAGATAGTACCTGTAAATTCTCCTGTATCGGTTTGTACTTTGTTTAAGTTTTTTACATATACCATTATATAATATATTTTAGATTCATTTGCTTTTATTGTATAGTTATTTGCTAATGTTTTGGTTCCTTTACAACTAGTATTATCTGCAACTGTATTTATATCAGACATAACAGCACATTCTATATTTGGAGTATCGTCTCCCAAGAGTGATACTCCTCCATTTACAACTAAATCTATACTACTTTTATTAGTTAATGTTACTTTATATATTTGACAAGCTACGCGACCATTTTTATCTATACATCTTTTATTATCTTCAAAGTTAGTATTTGCTTCCCCTACTATAGCTTTAGTAAGAGTAGTAGTATCATTATCTACTGGTATTAAACTTCCAGTAGCACCAGTAGATATTTTTTCTACCTTTAAATTCATACTAGCTGATCCACTTGCAGTACCATATACACTATTTTCATTTACCCATACTAAACTATAATAAGAATATGCTGATCCTGCTATTGATATAATTAATAATAGTATTCCTGCTATCATATATATTTTTTTCTTATCCATATTTATCACCACCAAAAAACTACGAAAAAATACTAATATTTCTATTAGTTATTTCCGTAGTTTGTTTTATATTTTTTTAATATACTTTTATAGTTTAACCCCTTATAGAATAAGTAAATACCCCCCCTAGTTAACTTCTTGTTAACTATTCTTTTATTATTTTTCATATAAGGCACCTACTTTCTATCTATCTAAATTTTAGCATATCTTTAGATATTAAGCAAGAGCAAAATTGATTAAATTGGAGACTTTGGCTCCAATTTACCTCTTAAGACTACAGGCTTAAGAGGATATTATTCTTTTAGTAAGTTACTTAATGGGGTTATTTGATATCCTTTACTATTTATGTATTTTATTATTATATTTAGATTATTTGAGTTATTTAATAGAATTATACTTCCATTTGTTATTTCTTTTTTTATATCTTCATAATCTCCTATAATATTTGGTAATATGGTATACATATTATTTTGACTACATACTTCTAATAGTGATTTATTTTTTTCTTTTGATAAGCAATATTTAGAGGTGTTATTTGATATTCTATTTATAATACTGTTATCACTTGTTAGTGATTCTTTTGTATATATACCATTATTTCCATATGTATATATTTCGTTTGTTTTTAATTTATTTATATTTTCTATATTTATATCTTTATGATTTAGGAATAGTGTTAGGTTATTATTTGTTATTTTTTCTATATCTTTTACGTTTAGTATTAGTAATAGGGATACTTTGTTTTTGTCATTATTTCCTTTAATGATATATTTATCTTTATTACTTGAAAGTAAGCTACTTGGATATAGGGATTTATAGACTAATAATTCTTCTCTAAAGATACCTGATGATTTCATTTCTTCATAACTTTTTAATACATCTATTTGTCTGCCACTTATACCTGGTACTATGGTATCTTCATTTAATATGGCATTTACTGGTTTTACTTCATACTTTTCTTTTATGTTTTCTATTTTAATCATTAGGGGATCTTTTTTATTTATTATATTTATTACTTTATCTGTATAAAAAAAACTAAAACATACTAGAGAAAGTAAGGATATTGTTTTTATTATATTCTTCACTTTACCACCCTGGTATAATATATGTTTTAGTTTATCTTTAATACTTTATTTTTTTGCTTGTTTTAATGCTTCATTTATAGCACTATATAGGGCATCTATTTTAATAGTACAACCACTTATAGCATCTGTTTTTCCATCTTCATCTAGTTTTAATTTATCGATACCTTGATTGTCTACGACATATTTTTCTAATGCTTCAGCCTGCTGGTACCATTCTCCTACATTACTACCGTATTCTACACCATACATGCCATAATCACTACCTAATGCTTTTTTGCTGGTTTTAGTTCCGTCTTTGGTAGTATATGTTGTATCTAGATTTACATCTGTTATTTTTCCTCTTGTATCTACAGTAATTATAGCTGTAGCAGTATTTGTCTCTCCTCCATAGGTATCGTTTGCTGTTCCAGTATATGTTCCTTCTTTATATCCTTTTGAACATCCTGTTAATAGTAATAGTCCTATCATTCCTACTAAATATATTTTTTTCTTCATATTTTTATCCTCCATTTATATTATAAAATATTTTGCATACTTTTACTAGTCCTAAATTATATTTTTTGTGTTATTTATTAGTTTTTTTGCTATTATACCAATTATTATTCCGGTTGGGATAGAAAATAGTGTTAAGTATGGTAAGTAGTATATTATATTGCTATTTTTTAGAATAAGCATTCCTATTAGAACTTGTCCTATACTATGTGATATGCTTCCTAGTATTGATACTCCTATTAGTGATAGATGTGTTTTTTTGGCTAAGGCCATAACTATTATACTAAGCAGAGCTCCTCCTAGTGAAAAGAAAAAGTTAAAACCAAAGCCACTTCTTAATAGTGCTACTATAAATACTCTTATTATGGATATCATTAGGGCTTTACTAAAATTATATTTGTATAGGGCAAAAACAATTATTACATTGGCAAGTCCTAGTTTTAGTCCAGGAAGAATATCTCCTACGGGAGTTATAAGACTTTCTAATATGCCTATTACGATGCTCATTGCGGTTAAGGCACTAATAGTTGTTATATCTTTTGTTTTCATTAGTAAATCACTCCGTCTATGTTTTCTTCTTTGGCATTTGTTATTTTTATTATTATTTTGTTTGGAAGACAGACTAATGATTTGGTACTATCAGTAATATATCCTTCCTTACTACAAATATGATTGGGAGATATTTCTTCTAAAACTCTTAACTTATTATCTTTTACTTCTATTTTGACGTCTCCTAGATAGCCTTTTACGGTGTATTCTTTATCTATATTCATATCTATTTTTAATATTTCTTTATCTTCGTAGTAGACTATAGCGGTATCTCCCTTTGTTTTTGTTAAATTTATTATGGCGATGGATATTAGTATTATTATAAAGAGTATTGTTGTTAATTTTATATCGTTTTTATTCATAGTTAAAGCCTTTACTTTTTATTATATTGTCTTTATCTACATACCATATTGCTTCGATATCTTCGGTATTATCTATTATTTTTTTGCCTTCTTCTGTTGGAAGAAGGAATAGATATGTACTATATATATCCGCTAGAAGGGAATCTTTGGTTATTACGGATACGGATTTTGTATAATTGGATGGGTATTTGGTAATTGGGTTTATTATGTGGTTATAATTTTGGTTATCTAATATGCAATATCTTTGATAGTCTCCCGAGGTGACTACTGAGGTATTTTTTATGTTTAGTTTTATAAATATATCACTGGTATTTATAGGATTGGTTATTCCTACTGTATATGCATCTTTATCATGTGGAATGCCAGTTTTGACATTACCACCAGCATTAATGATATAAGAAGTGATATTATTATCTTCTAAATACTTTCCTACTATTTCGGTTGTGTAGCCTTTGGCAATAGCTCCTAAGTCTAGTTTTACGTCATTTTGTTTTTGATAGATATTATCTTTTAAACTTATATCGCTTATACTAGTGTTTACTTCTAAGTCTTCACTAGATGGAAGTTTATCACAACTATTTATGAACTCTTTCCATACTTCTGTTAAGTTTCCTGATGCTATATCTAGTAGGCCATTTGTTTTACCGTAGTATTCTATTCCTATATTTATTATATCGGATAATCTTGGATCTATTTCTATTTTGGTGTTATCTTCTAGAACTTCATTTAAATAGTAGATATTTATTATGTTATCATATTTGTTATATCTATCGGTAAGGGTATGATATGTTTTATATATATAATCTATATCATTAAATATTTTATTTATCTCTTTCTTATTCTTGGTAGTGTTTATTTTTATTTCTATATATGTATCCATATAGAAATAGTTTTTATGATATGCTTTATAAGTACTTATATTAACTAGGGTTAATATAAGTGTTATTAGTAGTAATGTTAAAATTGTTATTATTATTTTCTTTTTCATATTTATCACATTTTTATTTTACTAAATATGTAGTGGGAAGTCAACTATTAGAAAGAAAAAGAGGATTTATTTATATTCCTCTTCTATTCTAACTGTACTTTTATCTTTGGTGATACCGTATAGTTCACTAGTGTGTATTCCTTCTTTATCATTTATTAGTTCAAATCCGATAATATTTGAGGCTTCTAATTTCCAAAAGTAGAAATTTTCATTGGAGTTGAAGTCATAACTTGGATCTTTTTCGGATATATACACGTTTCCTTTTTCGGTTAGGAGTAGTATTCTACTGTCTCCTGTGTAAGATAAGCTTCTATTTGCTATCTTGGATAGCTTTTCTTGATTAAATAGTAGTTTTTCTTTTTGATCATCATTTTTGGCATATAGCATGTTATCTTTTATATAAAATGTGGTATATATTTCTTTGTCTTGTGATGATTCTGTGTGATTATAGTACTTTAATTCTTCTGTTAGTTCTATAGGTGTTATATTTCTATCACTTTCGCATATTTCAATATCTTTTGGATATATAAGTCTTTCTTTTCTTTTGTTTGTATTTAAGCATTTACCTATGATATCTGTTTCTTTAGTTATGTATGCTTCTTTTGCTTTTCCTCTAGATGCACATGTTTTTATCATATCTTTAGTTATTTTAGTATCTTTGTAGGTATTTTCTTTTAGGCATAAGTATTCTACTTTGCTAGAATATTTATAGACAAAGAATGTTAGTAATAAGCCAAATACTAATATTATACTTAAGATATTTGTTTTTTTATTTTCTTTCATTTTATCACCTATCCTTAATATTAATGTACCATAAATGTTTGTATAAAGCAATAGGATTAATATAAATGTTAAAACAAGTATTAATTTATAAATATTGATTTTTAATACTTTTATAGGTGCTCTTAGGCTAGAGCATCTTTTTGCACATGCTTAGCTTGAGATAAAAAAATAAACATCATAGATGTTTATTTTAGTTTGTTCTAATGGTCGGGAAGACAGGATTTGAACCTGCGACCTCTACGTCCCAAGCGTAGCGCTCTACCAAGCTAAGCTACTTCCCGAATGGTGGAGAATGAGGGACTCGAACCCTTGACCCTCTGCGTGCAAGGCAGATGCTCTAGCCAACTGAGCTAATTCCCCAGGACAATATAAATTATATCAATAATTTATACTGTTGTCAATATTTTTTAGTTAAATTTATTTTGTTTCGTATACACTTACTTGTTTTCTATCTTTACCAAGTCTAGAGTATTTAACATATCCAGAAATTTTTGCATATAGAGTATCATCTGTTCCTCTACCTACATTTGTTCCAGGATGAATCTTAGTTCCTCTTTGACGATAAATTATAGAACCAGCACTTACATATTCGCCGTCAGAAGCTTTAGCTCCTAATCTTCTACCAGCTGAATCTCTTCCATTACTAGTAGATGATTGACCTTTTTTGTGGGCAAATAATTGTATATTAAATTCCATTAATCTATT
>CAKPSW010000004.1 GCA_934183705.1 uncultured Bacilli bacterium
TTTTTATCTTTTGTTCCATCAATAGAAATGTTATGTTCTTCTCTTAAATATTTCATTAATGCATTAGTTGTTTTTACCTTCATAAATATATTTTCTCCTTATTTAAGATAATTAATTTTTAATGTCAGTTTATACCAAAACTTTCTTTTTAGGTGTAAATTCTAATTCCCACTGTTGTGGTCTCAACTTATGCATTTGTTTACAAAACTGAATTTCATCCCATATTCTATCAGTTATCTCTTTATTACCATAAAATTTTAATAGCATCTCATAAGAGTATTCATATAAATCATTTTTTTTAAGTTGAAATATAGGGTTATCTTTAAAGTTTGTGAAATCATTAATGACTCCCCACTCCCATTGTTCTAAATACTCATCATATGTTTCATTATCACACCAAAAATCCATAATCAATTTTTGCTTCTCATTTAAAGACCAATTTGGATTTCTTATAATATGATATCTAATATCGAATTCTCCTATTCCATGTGCTTGTGTTGTACTTAATGTAGAAAATATATGGTTCATATATTGTGAACCTGTTTTTTGGCCGATTGGATTTATACATCCGTCAATATCAATAAAAGTAGTATTATCATCAGTTATACCCATATCATCTAATTTTTTTGATAATTCTTCTATGCCTTGTTGCCAACGAGTAGTACCAATTTTATTCATTGCTTCATTTACAGCAAAAGCTTTTTGTTCTTCTGTTAATTTCAAATTGTGATTCCATAAACTCATTAATAAAAACGAACAACCACCATTTGAAGCACCATCCATAACTATTCTTGCAATATCCGTATTAGTATAAATGGAATTAATTAAGTTATTATATGCAACTTTATCTACAGAGTTATAATCTATTAACATTGAATCACATATAGTTAAGCCTTTAACTATATCATGTTCATCAAACTTATCTCTTTTAACTTGTACTGCTTCCCTTAAAACTTCTGAATTGTTTTTTATTCTAGACCATATTTCATTATAGTCTCCAACTCTTGGTTTTACATAAATAGATTTATATAAAACATAATCTAATTTTTCTATATCAACCATATTTGTTGTATCCTCACTTTCTTAATTATTTATTATAACATACTTTTATTAAATATTTACATTTTATTATAAATATTTTTAGAATTTAAAAGAACAAGTCCTTCTACACATGCTAATGGATTATGTCAATAAAACTCCTATTTGTATCATAATAACAAAAAAACTAGATAGTACTTCTAGTTAATATTTATTACTACTCGAAAAGCTTGAGTTTAACATTAATATGGTGCCCTTATGGTGGAAGTCCAATAACCCATAAAAACAAAAAGAATATAGGTAGTAATAACTACTAACTATATTCATTATATCACTTTTTTTACGAAATTATGAAGAATAAATGCATAATAATGTATATTTTTTTATATTTTTACTTGTCTCCATGAAATAATTTATCTAATTAGTTTTTTTTTATCTGGCGTAACTTCATCAAGTATTTCATCATAGTTTTTAACATTTAAGACATCTGACATAATTCTTAAATAACTTTCATATCTATCTACATTTATAAGCCCACCAGCAACACCTTGTTTAACAACACACGAATCATATGGTTCATTATAGTGTAAGCAATCATTGTACTTACATTTTCCCCTCCACATATCTAGTTCAGGAAAATAATCTTGTATTTCTATTGGACTAAATGACGATACATCTAATGCTCTAATACCTGGAGTATCAATAATAGATGAACTATCATCCCAAACATAATATTTTGAAGCAGTTGTTGTATGACGACCTCTTTTTGATTTATCACTTACATGACTTGTTTTAATTTCATCATCATCCATTATTGCATTAGTTAAACTACTTTTACCAACACCACTATTGCCTACAAAAATTGCTTGTTTTCCAGATAAATATTGTTTAATTTCTTCTACACCAATATTCTTATATGTTGAAGTTTCTACTATTGGAATACCAATTTCACGATAAATATCTAATGCTTCATCTTCATACTCAGTCTTTAAATCACATTTATTTAAACAAATGATTGCAGGTATATTACTATTTTGTAATATCATTAAATATCTATCAATAAATTTAGGATGTAAAGGCGGTTCTTTTGCTGCTACTACTATAACAGCTAAATCTACATTTGCTGCAATATTTTTTGTTAATCCAATATCATCTAATCTTGTACTGTCTTTTTTTACTCTTGATAAAATAGATGTTCTTTTTAATAAATTAGTTATTGTAAAATTATTTTCATTTTGTGATAAACAAACTTTATCACCAGGGAAAATAACTTGATTACAAACCATATTGATGTCTTTTCTTAATTTTGCTAATACAACATCATCATTATATAATATGTAAGCATCATCATATCTAACTTCTATAACAACACCATAGTCAGAAGATTGATCAATAACAAAATCTTCTACTTTTTCCTCTTTTTTTCCAAAAGCTCTTTCCTTAGCTCTTTGTTTTTTTTCCATGCTTTTTTTTGTTTTAAAACTATCATAAGCATTATAATGTGGCATTCAGCTCATCTCCTATCATTTAAAGTTCTTTTTCCATTCTAATTGAATATTCATTGAATCCATTAGAATTTGTTTCTTTTAATAATTCACTTTGTTCTGCAGTTATTTTATATTCTATAACACTGCAACCTAATTCTTTAATCTTATTTTCAATAATAAGATTAATTTTTGAAAACAATTCCTTTGATTTTAATACTATTGAATAAACTATGCCAGTTTCATTTAAAATGTTAATTGCAACTAATCCTAAAATTTCATTGTTTTCTTTAAAAATCAAGTTCAAATGATTGTCATCATTGTTTTTCTCCAATAACAAAAAATATTCTTCCCATTTACTTAAATTTAAACATTCTAATAAATCTTTAGCACCATAATTCTTTGCAAATTCTATTATATCCCTATTATTTGTATAATTCTCAACTGTTATAGGCATCACCTCACTTATATTCAATATTATACCACTTTATTTATAAATTTGATACTATATTAAATTAATATTCCTTCCAAAGCAACTTTTTTAAATCTGATGGAACATCTATATTATCATCTAAATCAAAATACTTTACTTCTTTTCCATTTCTTGAAAATATTATATAATTATCATTCCACTCAATAATATTTTCCCTTCTAACTTTACCAATAGTTGTATCCATTACAAATCTTACTGAATTAATCCAAGATGGTGTTTTCCAATTAACATCGTTCATAATTTCAATTATTCTCTTATAACTTATTCTAAAAATTGCACTATATGATATTGGATCAGGAATAAAAATTGATAAAGGTCTTATATATAATTCATCCATTTTTGTTAATAATTTAATAAGCACTTCCGAATTATCATTTATTCCCCTTAATAAAGGAAATTGAGCATACATTTTAATATTATTTTGGTGTATTTCTTTTATTTTTTCTTCAACCGTCTCACAAATTTCATAAGGATGATTTATATGAAATACTAGCCTTACATTATATTTAGATAATAATTCAATAATTTTATTATCAATAATACTAGGATCATAAACAATGCTTCTTGTATGTATTCTAATATTCCATTCCTTTAAATTTTCTAAAACATAAGATAAATTTTCATAACCTACACTTAAAGGATCTCCACCTGAAAGAATAACTTCTTTAATATTAGGTTTATCTTGCAAGTAGCTTCTTAATACATTTATTTTGTTTTGAATCGTTTCTTTTAAATTGCTTGTTTGAAATTTAGATAAATTATAAGTTCTAAAACAATATTGGCAATGAGCAAAACATACATCTGTTATTATAATCAATACTCTATCATCATATTTTTGAATAATATAGTCAACATTTTCAACTGGCATATGTTTTTCTTCTTCTACATAATCTCTTGTTTCAATGCTTGTCTTAAGAGTTAACTTTTCCATAGTTGGAATAACAGATTTATAAAGAGGACCTCCTATACCAATTTTTTCTACTTCTTCAATTACTTTCTTTTTATAAAAGTCAGTTAATTTAATAGGTAAGAGACTATCATTTTTTACTAAATCATTATATTTTTCCAATAAATTTTTATCAATCCAATTATTCATTTATATCACCTACAATTCCGACTGAATTAATTTTATTTTCGTGTTGTAAAGCATTTTTTACAATAAAGTTTATTATTTGTTCAAAAGAATAATTATCTTTTTTAGCACATGTAATAAATTCTCCTTCAGGATGAAAACTTACTTGTGCATTTACTTCTATTAAGTAAAACTTCCCATCAGAAATTCTAAAGTCTAATTTTGCATATCCCTTTATGTCTAACTTTCTTGCAATATTTTCTACTATCATTTTTAACTCATCAAAATTTCCATCTAATGTAGAAATATCAACTGTATCGTCTTTATCTGATTTCATTTCATAATCATAAAATTCAGAATCACAATTAACAATACAAGGCCCTAAAGCACCTAAACCTTCAACATAAATCATGCTAATATCTTGACCTTTAATATATTGTTCTACAAGCACTCCTCTATTATATGTATCAATAAATCTTGTAACTTCCTTATTTAATGAATCAAAATTATATACAACGGAATCTTTTGTCATACCCATACTAGAACCTTCAGAATTCAATTTAACTATTACTGGAAATTTGATATTACTAAGGAATTTTTTTTCATCTTTATTTTTTATAACATATCCAAATGGTACTAATACATCATCTTTCAATAATTTTTTTGCTAAAAATTTATTATGACAAACTAACATATTTGTACTATCTGGGCCAGAGTAATTTAGTCCTAATTGTTCTAATATAGCAGCATATACTGATTCTCTTGCTGGACCATGAAATCCTTCACAAATATTAAAAACTAAATTGGGATTATAAGTCTTTAATTTACTAATCCAGTTAAAATCTTTATCTGCTTCTATTTTTTCAACTAAATAATTTTTTGATAGTGTATTATAAATTGAATCTATAGTATATTCTGAATCAAACTCAGTTTCATATTCAAACTGATGTCTATTTAAATTAAATAACATTGCTATTTTTTTCATTCTATTCACTCACTTCCTATTTCTTATTAACTAATGTTTTAATATCTCGCTTATTAATTCTATATAAAATTTCTAACTCACGGTTATAATCAGTAATCATACTTGGATATTTTTTAATAATATTTAAAGCTTCTTTTAAAAACTTAAGTTTAATATATTCCTTTAATTTTTCTCTTGGTATTTGATTAAAAGTTGGACAATCTTGTGATACGGTAATTAGATATTCATCATTATTTTTCATTACATAAAATGGCCACGATTGACAATCAAATGGTTTTATATCAAAAGGTAAAATACAACCTCTATCACTCAATAATGGACATTTATGACCTTTATTATCAACTTCATTTAGAGCAATCTGATATATATCGTTTTTTTTTGTAAATTCTGCTTTTACTTTCATAATATTTAAAATAAAATTTTTTTGTTCTTTTGTAAAAGTTGGAGCATCAAACAATTCATCTTCTTGAAAATGACAACATATTTTACAATTAGCACAGTCTTCTAATGTTAATAATTCTTCTAACATTATTAATTACTCTTTCTATATCCAAATGCTAAAAAGTGGTATAAAAGTTCTTCTGCAGTAACAAATGAACTATGAGAGTCATCTAATTTTGGATTTAACTCCACTATATCAAATCCACAAATATCTAATTCTTTCAAATTTCTTAATGCTTCATCTGCTTCATATGGTGTTAAACCATTACATTGTGGTGTTCCTGTACCAAAAATATATGATGAATCAAGACAATCTATATCAAATGTAATATAAAATTTAATTTTCTTATTTTTATTTTTTTCAATAATTTCATGAATTACATTTAAAATACCTATTTCTTTTACTTTATTAGCAGTATATAAATTAATATTTTTTTCAGTTACATAATCAAACCATTCTCTACCAACTACTCCTCTTGGTCCAATAGTGTACATATTCTGTCCTTCTAAATAACCATCTTCAATTAGTTTTCTGAAAACATTGCCATGCCATACTTTGGGCATATTCAAATATTTATCTTCTACATCCATATGGGCATCAAAATGTATTATCCCAATTTCATAGTCTGGATATCTTTCCTTCATTGCTTTAGCAAAGCCTCTAAAACTACCATAAGTTATTGAATGATCCCCACCACAAACTAATGGAAAGCTTTCTTTTGCTATTTTATAAGTTTTTTCTGAAATAGCATTTTGATTTTCAGCAGGATTAGTTGGATTTACATATACATCACCTAAATCTGCAATTTTTAAATCATTAGTTTTTAAATATTCATTATGATCTAAATCATATAATTCTTCACCATAAATTCTATCCCAAAAAGAATATTCTCTTAATTGTCTTGGAGCATACTTTGCACCTAATCTATATGACGCACCATAATCACATGGAACTCCTAAAAATACTACATCATATTTATTTATTTCATTTTCTCTAATAAATTCTCCACCCATATATGTTGGAATACCTGCATATATATATTCTTCTTTTCGTTCTTCTAATTCCATATTTTCCTCCTATACATATTGTGAAATATCCATACTTTGCTGTTCATTATGTTCTTGTAAAAATATTTCATCTAAAACTTTATCAGTATATTCACCAAATAATGGACCACATATTGTTTCAATAACATCTAATCCACTCATTGTTAAATTTGCTTCTATAATTACTGGATCATCATTTTCATCTATTGCTATATCCCATCCTATTAATCTAAAATGTGGAAATCTTTGAGCAGTTTCTTTTACCATTGAAACTACTTTATCCATAAAATCAAATTTAACTTGTGAAAAATCTCCACCATCAGGATGTTTATCAAACCTTTTTCCTAAGGCATCATAGGCAAAATTTGAAAGTGTTCCATCTGAATTGATTTTACAATATATTCCACCGAAACTTGCATTATCAACTTTTGATTTTCCTACACCCATTCTAAATGCAGATGGTAATATTTTTACATCATTATCTAAAATTAAAGTCATTATTCTAATTGTATTTAGTGATGATGGATGTAATTTGGCAGTTGTAGAAGATTGCTTAATTGTTTCCTGAAAAATTAAATTTTCTCCTATTTTATTTTCTAAAAATTTTTTAACTTCTTCTTCAGATGGATTATTTAAAAATTCAACATTTTTTCCACCATAAGATGCCATACTAGGTTTAACTGTAATATTGGATTTGTTTGAAAGTATTTTTATTGCATCTTCTTTACTAATAATTTTATAATTTTTATCTTCATATATACCATTAATCAAATGAACATAAGTTTCTGGCATTTTAAATCCATTTAAATACATATCAAAATAATTTTTATCTGCAATTCCAGGCTCAATAGCTCTATTATTTAAATACTTATCTATATAGCCAACAAATATATCGTCTGGAATAAATCTAACATCAAATGTACCTGTTCTATCTATATAGTATTTATGATAAGTTGTATCTATATCCTTACCCAAATATTTTTTCCAATATTCTATAATCTCTTTTTCCTGTTCTAAAGTTATCTCTTTTACATTTTCTGAAAACAATTCTTTAGCATCAATTTGAAAGCATTTCATGCTTTTTTCAGCAAGTTCTTTGAAAAAATTTGAATATAATTCAGAAAGGTAATCAAATGCTTCTTTTTCCCATCCTTCAAATCTCATATTATTTCACCAACCAATTATCTAATTTATCTTCAACACCTAAATCTATTAACTCATTTTTTATCATAAAATCATCATTAAAAATGTTATTTAAGTATTTTTCACCACCATCACATAGTAATACTACTGCATTACCACTTCCAGTTTTTTTATTTATATCTTCAAGTGCTTTGAATAATACCCCACCAGCACTTCCTCCAATAAGTAATCCATATTTTTTTGCAAAAAATCTACAAGTGTTAAATGCTTCTTTATCAGTTGCATAATAGTTATTATCAATTAAAGAATAGTCTATTATTTTAGGAATTGGTGCATCTTTAGGATTACCAGTTCCAGATTGATAATAAGGTTTACCTTCTCCACCAAATAAAATTGATCCATCAGGTTCTATTACATTAATTTTTGTATTTGAATTTCTCTTTTTTAATCCCATTGCAGTTCCACAAGCAGATCCACCTGTTCCTGTTGCAGCATAGAATGAATTAATCGTTGTAATATCATTTATCAATTCATCAGCCAAAGTATCTATATATGTTGCTCTATTATTAAAATTATCTGCTTGATTTGGGAAGAAAGCATTTTCCATTTCTTCAGACATTCTTTTTGCAGTTTTTTCTCTTTCGATAACCGCTACTTCATTTGCCTTGTATCCATCTCCTACAACCACTATTTCAGCACCATATGCTTTAATCATATCTATTTTTTCTTTTGAGGCATGATGGTCAACTACCGCTATAAAATGATATCCTTTAATTGCAGATGCAATTGCTAAACCAATAGCAGTATTGCCACTAGAAGATTCTATGATAGTTCCTCCTGGTTTTAATTGACCAGATTTTTCTGCTTCTTCTATCATGTTTAAAGCCATTCTATCCTTCATACTTCCACCTGGATTGAATTTTTCTAACTTTAAGAAAACATTCCAATCATTATTTTTCATTTTCAATTTTAGCATTGGTGTATTACCAATTAAATCAGTTATTTTACTTGCAATCATATTCAACATCCTTTCTTATTACATACTCACCATGTTCTTTATCTACAACATATTTAGGTACTAATGGCAATTTATGAAATTCACTTTCGTTTGAATCCATTTGATATCCTGCTGTATTATAATATATTAAATAATCACCATGTTCTGGTAAGTAATTAAACTTTATTTTTCTCCATGTAATCATATCTTGTTCTAAACATAAATTACCCGCAATACTTGCATACATACTTGTTTTAAGTCTTGGAGAATTTTTATCTTTTTTTATTAACTTCGGTCTTATCAAATAATCAGTATTAAACCATTGTTCTGATAAACAATTAATATTACCATTTGTAATTATTAAATTACTTTTGTCAGAAATTTGTTTTAAGTATTCAATTTTATAGATACTTATTCCACAATTATTTAAAATACTTCTTCCTGGTTCTATAATTATTTGAATATCTTTAAGATCATCTATCGTATTTTCTAATATATACCTTAAACATTTTTCATTTGCTATATCACTATAATAGGTATAAAAATCATCAAATTTTTTATTTTTAAAATACATATCTGAATTATTTTCTTTTAAGAATTCTAAATAATTTTCTTTAGAACAATAATTTGAAGGAAAACCTCCGCCAATATCAATATATTTTATTGAAATATTTTTTTCTTTAGAAATTTTAATTAATTTTTTTATACCTGATATTCGATCATCAAGATTATAATTATTAATATGAAATGAAAAGCCTAAAAGATTTACTTTTGAATTTTCAATCAATTTAATACATTCATCAAGTTGATTTAGACATATTCCAAATCTACTTATAATTTTTTCATTAATGTTATTTATTCTAAGTAAAACATTCGTATTTACATTTTTTTCAATGATATTTTTTAACTCAAATATATCATCTACTGAAATAATAATGTTATTTTTGATTGCTAAGTTTAAATATTCTTTTTCTTTAATGCCTGATGCAATAATCTTTTTTGTATATTTTAGAGCATCCTTTAATTCATAATAACTAGAGACTTCTATCCCACAACCTTGTTCTGCCGCAGTTTTTAAGAAATAATATGACTTGTTTGATTTGCATGAAAAAAAGATATTTCTGTCCATGTTAAAGTCGATGAAAATATCTTTATAGTTCTCAATATTATTTTTAAAATTTTGGGCGAAAAGTACATTTGTTGGGACGTCAAAAACAGCAAATAAATTGCAGTCTTCTACGAAACAATCAATAGCATCATTATCAGTAGGTTCAATTTCCACATATTTCATAGTCACAATTCACCTCACATACTAGATACTATACTAGCACTTTTTAAAAATTAAATCAAGTGAAACTGTTAAAAACAGTAAAAAAGAGTAAATTTTCTTCGCAACAATTTTTTGTTATAATGCTTATAATAAAAGGCGGTAAATATGAACAGAAAAGAAAGAAGAGATTTAAGAAAAGATAAAAATTTAATAACAGAATTATTTTCTATTATTAACAAGTATTTTCCAAATTTACTCGATAAATTTAGTAATTTAACAGATTTGAGAAATAAATCTTATGTTACTTATAATATGAAAACAATATGTGTAACTAGATTATTTGGGCTTTTATGCGGAATAACCAGCATTTCATCAATATCAAACATTTAAATACAGATGCAACGATCAAAAATATATCATCAATCTGTAAAACAAAATTGGAAGAACTTCCATACTGGGAAACCATTCAAGATGTTTTTGAAAATATTAATATAAATGAACTTAAACAGATACAGAAATACATTGTTACTACATTAATCAGATCTAAGATGTTTGATAAATATCGATATGATGGTAATTTCATTTTAATTTTTGATGGTACCGGATTGTCAACACTTCCTTTCATATGTTTGGCACTTTAAAAGCAAAAAGTAAAGTCTAAAATTTAAAAATATTATATATTAATGTGATTTTATATAATTTTCAAAATCTTTAAATTCTATTTTTTTAGCATAGCCATTTATGAAAATATAATCGGAGTTATCAAATAATAGATAATTAATATTATTTATTCTTACTATATGAGGTTTTACATAAGCAATATTAGTATTCTTAATACTTTTAATATTTCCATTTGTAATAGAGTATTCCACATAAGCAAACCTACAAATCATTTCAACCTTTCTTTTTAATTCTTCACTTATTACAAGTTCTTTAGTTTCTATTGTCATGACTCATCAGTTATTCTTTCTTAAATAACAAAAAAACTAACTATTTCTAGTTAGCATTTATTACTCTCGAATCAAAGTGTTCGAGTTTCCTATCAATCTGGTGCCGAATGTAAGAATCGAACTTACCTCTAGGCATTACGAGGGCCTTGTTCTACCACTAAACTAATTCGGCATAACTTTCTATATAATTATAACATAAGTTATATCATATAGAAAATATTTTTTACTTAATTTCTTCTAAAGTATTTAAAGTTATAGAATATAAATAAATACTAGTTTTTTTATTAAATAATTTTTCAATATAATTTTTATATCCATTAAGTTGTTTAATATAAGCTTCATCACTTATATTTTTAAGTTTATAATCAATTATTTTAATATTATCTTGATACTCTAACATTAGGTCGATAATACCATGATATGTTGTATTATCTTCTTCATAGATAAACTCATATTCTTTATAAATATTAGCACTACTTATATCAATCTTTTCCAAAAAATTTTCAATAATTTTTTTATTATTATCTGATAAATTATCTAAATTATTAAAGTTGGTACATTCAAATAATTCATGTACTAATCTACCATAAAGGAGTTTATCCTCTTCTTCTTTAGTAACAATATGAATATCTCTTTTTGAAAAAGTTTTATTCTCTTTAATACTATTTGGAATATTAGTATTACTAACTTCTATTTTATCGTTTATCAATTTTAAATGTTTTTTATAATTTTCATTAGAAGACATATTATAATTTTTAGATAAATTAATATCATTAATATCAATGTTTTTATAATAGTCTTTAGTAATACTTTCTAAAGAATACATAATACTAGCAAAACTATTATATTTACTTCTAATATTATTATCTATTATATCACCAGTATATTTATTATCTTCTTTAGTATTACTAGGCAGAATAAATATCATCTTCTCTTTAGCTCTTGTTAATGCTACATAGAATAGTCTTATTCTTTCACTTATATTTTCCATTACATAATCTCTATAACTAAGATTATGATAAATAGTATTATATAAGAATTTATCTTTATAAGGAAGAATAATACCATATTTATTATCATATGAATATTTACTTATTGCTTCTTTAATATTAAATCTATTATATAATTCCCCATAGTAGCAGATATTAAACTCTAATCCTTTAGAAGCATGAATAGTCATAATTTTAACTGTATCTGTACTATTATCGTTAACATTATATTCTAGTTTTAAATTATTACTAATAATATCATCTAAGTATTTTTGATAATCATAAATATCGTAATCAAGATTAATTAAACTACTGGTAATCTCTTTTAATTTTTGTATTCTTAAGATATTTGCATTATAGTCTCCAAGTAGAAATAATTTATTATAAAAGTCAAAATTATCTACAATAAGATCAATAATCTCTTCTAAAGTAATAACATTTAATTTCTTAGCAATATTATAACTAATTATATATATATCACTATCTTTAAAATTATTATTTAAAAAATAATTAAATAATGTATTATCATCTATACTAAATAAAAAACTTCTTTCAATAGACATAAATAATTTCTTAAATTCATTATCTATTTTATTATCATTAATTTTAATAATAAAACTAATAATATTTTTAATAACTAGTATTACTTCTCCATCAGTTAAATTTATAGATTTTATAATAGAAGTAGGAATACCATTATATTCTAATATTTTTTTATATAATTCAAATGATTTACTACTGTCAAGTAAAATAGCAAAGTCACTATACTTAATCTTTCTAATACTATTAGTATCCTTACCAAAGGCTTTATAATCACTAGTTATTTTATTTTTGATATCATTTGCAATAATAAATGCCTCTACTTCATTATTTTTAAAATTAGTATCATTAAGATAATTATATACTGAGAAGTTGTTATCTTCTTTATTATCACCTTCACCTTTATACATAAGATTACCATATATCATCCTATGGGATAATGAATAGTCAGCACCACCTATATCATTATCCATAATTCTATCAAATAATAAATTAATGTTATTAATAACTTCTTCTCTACTTCTAAAATTTTTATTTAAATCTATTTTTAAACCACCTATACTATTGCTATAAGTATCATACTTATTTTTAAAAATATATGGGTTTGCATTTCTAAATCTATATATTGATTGTTTTATATCTCCAACCATATAAACATTATTATTAGATATATATGATATAAACTGTTCTTGAACATCATTAGTATCTTGATATTCATCAATTAATATCTCATTTAAATTATTTTTAATTTCTTCTCTAATTTCTTTATTATCTCTTACTAGTTTAATGGCTAAAGCAGAAATATCTGAATATTCATAAGAGTTATATTTGACTTTATAATTATATGTTATATCATCTAGTTTCTTAATAATATCTATAATAACTTTTGCACTACTTTTAGTACTAAGTATACCTCTTTTTATATCATCATAACTATCATAAGTAGTAAGTTTTTTAATATCATCTATAGTACTCTTAATTTTATCTTTATATTCACGGGTAATATCACTAGCTCCTCTAAGAATAGGAAGTTTAATTGGAATATTACTTTTAATATCATCATAGCTTTTAGCACTTAATAGAGGTGACAGGGCATCATATAATTTTGCTAAGTAATCATCATCGTCTATATATTCTAGATAATTATTAATATTAGAAATAAGCCCTAGTATTTCTTTTATATAATCATTAATATCATTATCTATCTTTACTTCATCATATACTGTATTAATATAATTATCTAAATATTCTCTTTTGTTAGTTTTTAAATCAAGTTTATTATTAATATTAAGGATAAATTCGAATATATCTTTATCATCCTTAATACAATACTTTTGTATAAAACCAATAAATTCGGGGTTATTCTCTTCATATAACTTTTCGAATATATCTTTAAGTATCTTTCTTTTATATAAAGTAATAACAGAATTATCTATAATATTGATATCTTTACTTACATTTAAATAGTAATGATACTTTTTTACAAGTGATAAGGCATATGCATCAAATGTTGTAATATCTGCGGTATCTAGTTTAGTAAGCTCACTTGTAAGTCCTTCTTTTTTTAGTTTATCCCCTATTCTTTCTTTCATCTCTTTAGCGGCCATTTTAGTAAAAGTTAGAATAAGAAGATTATCTACTGATATTCCTTTTTTTACTTTTTCTAATACTCTTTCGGTTAGAACGGCTGTTTTACCACTTCCTGCTCCAGCAGAGATTATTATATTAGTTCCTTCGGTATAAATAGCCTGTTTTTGTTCATTAGTCCATGCCATAATATCACTTCTTACCTTTGCTTTTATTATTAAATTCTTCTATAGAATTTATATCTATATAAAGATTATCATTACTATTATAGGAGATAAGTGTATCTATTGCCATTTTTTTCATATGTTTTATTTCTTCAAAACTATATTTGTCGCTTTGAAAGATGACGGGAATAATATAAGCAATATGATCTTTATACTTACGAAACTTATCTTCATCACTATCATAAATTATTGGTTCATTATAATATATTACTCTTTCTTTTCCTTTTTCATCTCTTTTAATAATATTTCCAATATAACCTTTACTCTCGTCAAAACTACTCATTATCGTCCTCCCTATTAATGTATGTGATATCATGTTCTCTCTTGTAACAAATATCTTTATATTCGCATAAACTGCAACTTTCATTACTACCATTTATTACTTTAGGATTAATCTTAAAGTCTCCTTCTAATATGCCATCTATAGCCTTATCAATCATATTATCCGCTAAAAGGGTCATCTTATCCATTTCCTCACTTGTTAATACCTTACTATATTTATAGAAGCCATTATTAGTGGTTTTCATAGATTTGATGAGTTTAGAATCTTGATAAGTGGTATCAAACTTAGATAATATATTTTCATTGTTTATTGAATAACCATCTAATTTTAACTTACCTTCTTTCTCTTCCTCATAATCTTTACTATTATCTAAACTAGTATTAAAAAGTTTTTGCAGATAAAAGCCAACTACTTTAACATTCTTAAGACCAATCTTACTAG
The DNA here is from genome assembly GCA_934183705.1 of uncultured Bacilli bacterium. The sequence goes on from CAKPSW010000004.1 coordinate 14,985, forward strand.
ATAAATATAAATATATAGGAAGCTGCATACCAAGACCATATTCCATATTCTTAATATCAATGCTAGAATTACCAGTTTTATAATCAATAACAACTAAATAAGTAATATCATCTTCTTCTTTATATAAAACTTTATCTATAACTCCTTTAAAAGTAACTTTAATATTCCTATCTTTATTTACATATACACTCTTTTCTTTCATACTTTTATCAAAAGTAGTATAAGTCATTTGTTTTCTAATGGTACTTACTATAAATACTATTTCTTCCTTAATATTATTAAGATGGAACATCTCTCTTTTTGAAAATTCCCTTTTAGTTTTTAAATAATTATCAAATAAAGTATCAATATCAAAATCATCATTATCCATACAAGATAAAATATAATGACATACTTCTCCTAGTAAAATAGCAAAATCATCACGAATAATATTAATCTTAAGAATATTACTAAGATAATATTTAAACTTACATTTATAATAGTTATTAAGTGAAGTATAAGATAATAGTAATTTATTATTTAAATATTTATATAATTTATCTTTATCGATAGTATGATAGGTATTATCGTACTCCATATAAGGAATATGATAATTACTTATAAGTAAATTAATATCATCATTTATAACATCATATTTTACTAAATCATCTAACATACCTGCTAAAAAGATTTTATTCATCATATCACTATTTGTATATAAATGTTTATAATCTTTAATAATATTAACATCACTAAATAAATCACTCTTAGTATATGTATTACTTATATCATATAACTTATAACTAATTGTAATATTTTTTATATTCTTGATTTTCTTAATAACTTCTATTTTTTTATTAATATTAAGAGTATTACTACTATCAAGAGACATTTCTTCTTTTTCTTTATCACTAAAATATTCATCATCTTTATATAAAACAGGTATATCTTCTTTATTAAATCCAAGTAAGAAAACATAATCATCATCTGTAAAATAATCATCTAATTTAGCTATTTTAACTGAAGTTATATCATCTTCAAAATAAGTATTTTTTAAATCATTAATAATAAGTTCTAGGGCTTCTTTTTTATTATCTATAAAAGCGTAATTATTAAGAACTGAAATAACCTTATTTCTAATTTCATCATTATTAATATTATCTATGCTTTCAGTAGGATCTTCTATATTATTTAAAAAGTCTTTAACACTTCTAGCAGAATAAATACTTCTTTTTTTTGCATTAATAGGAATATTATATATTTTAAATAATCTATCTATAACTTCTTCATACTCCGAAGATATAATTAGTTTAATATTCTCTGGTTTAATATTTTTTCTTATTAATTCTAATATTTTATCAATGACAAAGATAACTTCTTCATCTATATAATTAAATTCATAAATATTCTTAACTTCATAATCGTTATATATATAATCAATAACTTTACAATTAAGGCCTTTTAATACTTTTAGATAATATTTATTAAGATAATTATAGCCATATATATATATTTCTTTATCTTTAACATACTCTTTAAAATATTTATCATGTATAAGTAAATTATTATCATCTAAGAACTTCTTCATATTAATAAGTGTATTCATTTTTTTACTTTGAATATTTACATCTATATAATATAAATTCTTAAGATATACCATAGCACTACTTAAATTAAGATTATATTCATGCATTAAATAATATATTGTTTTATTGTTATATGAAAAAGTATATTTTTCTATAAATTCTTCTAAAGATAAGAATTTGATATTATAGTTATAATATTTTTTTCTAACTTCTTTAATAATATTATTTTTAATAGAATTAGGTATTAATACTATATACTCCATCTTTATACCACCATATTAATTATCTCATAAAGAAGTAGAAAAGTAAATAATATAACTTATTTACTTTTTATTAATTTCTTATTTTTATTGGTATTATTTAGATAATTATTATATATATTCAGTAGTTTTTCTTTATTTGCTCCTTTAATATTAAGGGCAAAACTATATATCATAGAATAGTCTTCTGTTTTAATTATACCTTCTTCTAGTAGTTTTATATTGGCTCCTTTTATATCACGAGCAAATTTATAAATATATATTGGATTATTAGTATTAATTATTTGGTTTGTAAAATATATTATATCTACTTCTTTAATGTTTTTAGCAGTTTTATAAATATATCTAGGATTATTACTATTAGCTATTTTTTCTATAAATTTATTTTTATTACTGACATTTATATTTTTTAGAAATTTATAGATATATTCTATATTATTAAGTCTTAATATTTCTTCTTCTAATCTTAATATATTAGCACCATTAACATTTTTTGCAAAGCTATAGATATATTCTTCTTTTTTAGATAGTACTATGATATCTTCTAGTTTTGATATATTAATATCTTTGTAGTAATATCTTGCAAAGGATATAATATATTTGATATTCGTGCTATGTAAGTAATAGTCTTCTAGTGCCGTTATAGTTAGATATCCTTTATCTATAAGATTATCTATTTCTTTAAATCTTTTATACTCACTTGGTATATTACATATATAATCTAAATTTATATTCATTTAAACCTCCTTTATATTAGAAAAAAGAATATAGAAATTACCCCTATACTCTTATTCTTTTGCTTCAAAATCTTCTAATTTACCATTTTCAAGCATTATTTTATTTACTTTTTCGCTTACTTCATTTAATTTATCTGAGCATTCTTTAGCTAGTTGCATAGCCCTAGTATATTTATCTATTGCCTCATCTAGTGGTACTTCACCACCTTCAAGTTCTTTTACTATCTCTTCAAGTAATTTTATTTTTTCTTCGAAAGTTATCTCTTTTTCTTTAGCCACTTATATCACCTACCTTAATTATTTTACTAGTAACTTCGCCATCGTTTAATGTTATGGTTACTACGTCATCTTTTTTCATATTTTTAATACTTGGTAATACTTTACCATCTTTTTTAATAATAGCGTATCCACGACTTAAAGTATTAAGGGGATTTAATACTTCTAATTTTGATATAATATGTTCTAATTTTTGGGTACTATATTTATATAACATATTAGGATTATTAAGAATATAACTATTTTCTAGTGTATATAATTTTACTTTAGTATTCTCTATTTTTTTATTCATAGCTTTATTTAGGCTATCGATAAGTATATCTAATTTTTGTTCTTTTATTTCATACATACTCATAGGTCTACTAAGAATATAACTACTTTTTAATGCATCTAATTTTTTATAATTAATATTAATAATATTTGTAAGAGCGGTATAGCCTCTACTTCTAGCAGTATCTAGATAAGTTATAATAGTATTAATATCAGGGACAGCAAGTTCTGCTGCTGCTGTAGGAGTAGGAGCTCTAAGATCGGCTACATAATCTGATATTGTAATATCAACTTCATGTCCAACCGCGGATATAATGGGAAGGATACTATCATATATTGCTCTTGCTACTATTTCTTCATTAAAGGGCCATAAGTCTTCAAGTGATCCTCCTCCACGACCTACTATTAAAGTATCAATACCATATATATCTTTTACTTCATTAGCGAGTTTTATCTTTTTTGCTATATCGTTAGCGGCTTCTTCTCCTTGTACTAATGCTGGAAAAAGAATGGTTTTGCATACGGGATATCTTCTTTTAATAGTAGTTAATATATCCCTAATAGCGGCTCCTGTAGGAGATGTGATTATTCCAACAACATTAGGTACTCTTCTAATCTTCTTCTTTTTTTCTTTATCAAATAAACCTTCTTTAGATAACTTCTCTTTAAGTTGTTCAAATGCTACATATAATTCTCCTATACCATCAGGAGCCATCTCTTCAACATATACCTGATAGCTACCTGATGCTTCATATACATCTATCTTTCCACTTACTAATACTTTCATACCATCGTATGGTGTAAACTTTAAATTACGATTATTAAATGAAAACATAACTGCTGCTATGCGGGAATTATCATCTTTTAGGGTAAAATAATAATGTCCTCTAGAATGAGCTTTAAAATTGGATATTTCTCCTTTTAAATATACTTTTTTTAGAAGTAGGTCTTCATTAACTATTTCCTTTATATATCTATTTACTTCAGTAATAGTTATATAGTTATTATTCATAGGCATACTCCTTTCAATAATATTATTTTTCATCTTCTATTTCATGATAAATTTTATCTAATACACCATTAATCATTTTAGATACTTTTTCATCAGAATATCTTTTGGATAATTCAATGGCCTCATTTATACATACTAGATTAGGAGTAGATGTATATATTAGTTCATATACTGATATTCTAATAATTGCTTGATCAGTAAGACCTAGTCTATCTATAGTCCAATTAGTTAAATATTTAGATATATATTCATCTATATCATTAATATTATTTACTACTCCGTGTGTTAAATCGTTTAAAAATTTAATATCTATTTTCTTTCTGTCTTCTATTTCCATAGATTCTAATATTTCATTAGTAACTTCTTCTATATTATAATTTATATTATTTTTATTATATAAAAATATTTGATATAAAATAGTCATTGCTTTTTCTCTTGTTATTGTTCTATTTGCCTTCATACATAATACACCTCGAAGAAAATTATATCATAAAAAAAGAATATTTTAAATATATTCTCTTATTATTTTTTAGTTTTTACTTCTTTTGATAAGTTTGGCATGAACTACTGTTCTTTCAGTATCTGAATAACAAGTACTTAATGTAAGTATTTTATCATTGGTACTTATTTTAGTATTAAAATCATATATACTTCTATTCTTTATAGTATCTAAAAAATTAGTATATTCAGTATCATTATTAAAATTAGTAGTTATATAATAACTTTCTTCTTTTATTTTATATACTGAGAATATTTGCCATAATGTATTTTCTTTTTCCATAGATAATCTAATAATATGATTATCACGATTAGTAAACCAAGATGAATGAAGTGTCTTACTAAGAGAACCAAACATTGTTTTATCTAACCTACTATGAGCATATAAAATAGTATTTTTATTATCTAAATTAGTATTATTACGATAATCCATAAATACCCAGCCTGCTTCATTATAAGATTTATCATAAGAATGATCTAAGTAATAGTTATTATCTTTATAATGAACAAAGGGATAATTGATATTAGTATTATTTACGTTTATCCATCCTACTGTATCACTATTTTTACTTTTTAATTTATTTATATCTACGTCTATTAATGGGAACTTAATATAATACCAATAGTCACTATTTTTATCTTCATCTTCGGATACTAATTCACTATCATTATCATCTACTTCTTTAATAGTGGTGTCAGAAGATATATTATCTATTAATGATGATGTTTTTTTATTATCTTTATTCCAGAAGAATATTTTTATAATACAGAATATTATTATTATTATAAATATAAACATTAATATAGTCCATATTACTTTGCTTTTATCTATTTTTCTTTTTCTTTTAGTATGGATATTATTATCTTTTGTATCTATAGTATTATTATTAATATCTTCTTCTTTATTAATATCTTCATTTATTTTATTATAATTTTTAATAATACTACTATATTTTTTATCATTATCCCAAAAGTCATTATCATCGTCTATTTCACTACTAATATCTATTTCTTTTTTGATGTTATCTAAATATTCACGATGAGCATGTTTGGGTATATATGTATCATTACTACTGGTATTATCTTCTTTATTCATTTGTTATCACCATAATATAATTTTACTAAATTTTTAAGATATTTACAATAGTTATTTTGTGTTTTTACATATTAAAAAAGAAGCTTTATTTAGCTTCTTTTAAATATTAACCATTAACTTTTGCGTTTTTCTTTTTATAAGATATAACTGCTCCAGCACTACCAAGTGCTATCATACTAAGTATTAGAGCTAAGTTAATATCTGAAGTTTTAGGATTATCTTCTGTTTTGGTAGCATTCTTTGTTTCTACTTTTACAAAGTTCATATATATAGTAGTATTTTCATCAAATGCTTTAGTAAAATCAGCTTTATTTTTAAGTTTACTATCAAAGTAGTATCCTTCTAATTTATAGCCATCTTCTTCTTCACCTATTAAATCTTCAAGATCACTTATTGTATCTTCATCTAATTCTGTTCCAGCAGGTACTACGATTGAACCTAGTTCATTACCTAAATCAGTAACTTCACCATCTAAAATAGTAGCAAAATCAATAATTATATTACCATTTTCTACATATTCATTATCAATACCATTAGCAAAGTATCCTCCACCAATAGCTATTGGTTTAACAGCAGTATTATCACTATTTTGCAAGCTTGCAAGTCCTTTTGATACTACGATAGTATCTTTGCCCTCTGTTGCTGTAAACGATCCACCTGCGATTGTTATATTTTCAACTGCAGTAGTAGTATCACTACCGTATTCTAATATAACGTTACCATTTTGACTTGTAAATTCTCCACTTGTAATATTTAATTTAACATGTCCATAGTAGCCAGTGTTATTTTCAACTTGAATAGCGCATCCACTAGGATCCATATCACCAGGAAGTGATTTTGGTTTTGCATTATAATCTCCAGTAGCAGTAAATGTACCACCATCAATATTAAGTGTTCCAGCTTTAATACCAATAGCAGATCCTACACCAGTAGCGGTAACTCCTTCAGAAATATTCCAAGTACCATTACCTGCAGCATAGATAGCAACACCATCTTTATCTGTTGCACTTATCTCTGCACCACTTTTGATGTTTACAACAGGAGCATTATTAGCTTGCTGGATATTACCATTTATAGTGATTCCGTTTTCACCTCCTATAGCCTTACCATAAAAATCAACTGTAGCATTAGTACCAATCTTAGTATCAGCATCATACTCAAATACTGATAATGCAGTTTTTCCTTTTAAGGTTACGTCTTTCTCTACTACTAGTTTTGAATAACCATTACTACCTGTATTAAGTGCCCATACATTAACAGCAACATGTGTTTCATGAGTAATAACACCCTTACCTTTAATTGTAAGTTTACCATCTTCAATAATTATTGAACGGTATGTAACATTAATATCACCATTACTATCCTTTGTTGTTGCAGGATCAATTGTAATATTGTGACCATTTAAATCAAGAGTAATATCTCTACCACCATCTACTTTAAGTGCTGTGTTATCACTTTTGATATTTTCAATATCACTAGTAAGTTTAATTACATCTCCACTAGCAGCTGTCTTGAAAGCAGTGGTAAGTTCTGCTTCAGTAGAAGCTGTCTTTTCAGCAGCCATAACACTTGGAACAAATAATGCTATAGCAGCCATTAAGAATAACATTTTCTTTTTCATCTTTTACTTTATCTCCTTTTCTTTTATTTTGGATAACCTTCTATCCTACAATCTTAGTATACCAAAAATGTTATTCTATTTCAAGCATTATTTGACAATTTATTCATTCTTTACACTACTATCATCTTCTTCTATTACTTCTTTATATTCTGTAATGTCTTCATTACAAGTAATAAATAAATTTAAGCTAATCATAGAAGATGTTTCTTCTTCATAAGTAATAATAACTTTATCTATATCTATTATATCTTTATACTTTTCTTTAAGTTTATCTTTAGCTACCATAATAGCCTTCTCTTTAGCAGTATCATAAGTATAAATATCATTAATAATCTTAGTTTCATATTCATAATCAATACTAAAACTAATAGGAATAATACTATTTTTAAATATATATTTCCTATTAATATCAAAACTTTTATACTTCTTAAAATTAAATAGGGAATAACTTTTACTTAATATATTAAAAGAAATAACCCTTCTCTTTTTACCAGTATATAATACCTCATTATAAAAATAAGGATAATCAATACTAACATTATACCAAACTTCTCCTATTACTTTTCCATTAGCGGAACTAAACACCCTCTCATTATTAGGCATAGTAACATAAGAAGAAATAACTTCTTCTCCTTTTTTTACATAAGTATTAACGTCTTTTACTTTTTCACCACTATAAGCTGTAATACTTTTAATAATAGCATTCTTCTTAGCTACTATACTATAATTATTACTATTATTATTATCTTTATTAATAATTCTCTCTTCTACTCTTACTATATACTTAGTACCACTTCTTATAATTTCTAACCATTCTAAATTATCTCTATTACCCTCTAATATATCTTTCTTTATTTTTTCTATTTCTTTATAACTTTTAACAAAACTATATTTCTTTATTCCATGACTTTTTAATTCATTATCTACTAAAGATATAATATTACTATTTGAATGAATAATATCTATACTAAATATAATATTAGATAATATATATATTATAATAATACCAATAATTAAAAAAGAAATAATAAATATATTCTTCTTTATATATTTAAATATTCTAAGAATACCATAATAACTAATAATATCAATACTATATATAGTCTTTATTTTATTAATTCTTTCTATATCATTATAATCTACTATAAGTAATACTTCTTTATAGCTTTTAGGAATTACTTTAATAATATTAATTTTATTCTTAATTAATCTTTTAATAAATAAATTAACATTCCTGCCTCTTACTCTAATCTTAACATTACTAGATGAAAAATACAATAACTTCTTCTTCATAATATCAGCTCATTTCTTATTCAAAAATAATCTTACTAATACTACCACATATAAGTATTTCTTCTTCCATCATCTTAGATATAACTAAATTATTACCATATATAGAATATATATAATTATTATATCTTATAGATATCTTACTAGAAGAAAAATCAAGTATTTCACTATAATTAATTATATTAAGACCTATACTAGTATATATCATACTAAACTTCTTATCATTAATATAATTATCTATCATTCTAACTAGTCTCATATTATTATATATGAATAAATAGATAAAAATATTATAAAATACTAGGTATTAGTAGTGCATTTTTATAAATATTTAACATAAGTTATATTGAATATAAAAAAGGGGTGGATTATATGTGTAACAATGAGAATAATACTTGCGAAAATTGCATCGCAGATATCCTAAAAGTTATCTTAATATTACAACAAAGCGTATGTCAAAATGACTGCTGCATGGAAACATGTGATAGAGGATTTTTAGGACAAAATAGTAGCTTGTGTTATAACACTAGACCAATCGTTCTATATACTTGTGGTAATGGTGGAACACCACTTGCAATGCCAATAAGTAAAGATCCAGCAGTATCTACTACAAGTACAGTATTCAGACTAGAGAAATTAGACGGATGTTGTGCTACATGTAGAGTACTAGCACCAAATACAGATGAATCAAGTGTATTTCCATATGAAGCAACTAACTCTTTCTTCACAATAAATCTAAGTTGCTGCTGTATACTTAGATGTCTAGATGATACTTATGTAGATTGCATGTAAAAATAGGTTATCAATTAGATAACCTATTTTTTTATTTATAATATACTAACTAGCAGAGTATTCTTCATTAACATAAAATGGATTACCCACTGTTCCAGCTCCTCCACTTATTGCATCAGATTTTAAAGAGATTACTGGACGCACCGCGTCATTATCATTATCGACTCCGTCGCCGCCAACACCATCATCACCTACAATACCCACACGAGCAACACCGCCCGTGGACACAGATGGTGTCATCGTCCAATACCGATAGTTACTTCCCTTAGGATATAAATAATAACTATCATTAGTAATAGTACTACTCGTATTTAAATCATAAGCATTCGCTCCGCTCATAACTATTTCATCTGTCGTAGCAAGTCCTATTGGATATGTAAGAGCTCCATTACCAAGCGAGTTACTCGTTGTAAATCTATCATTCTTATTTTTACATTTTAATGTTGGTGCATGGTCAACATATGTTCTATTAAATCCAGCATAAGCTGACTCATTAGTTCCTGCTCCATTACCGGTTAATATTATTCCAGCAACATTATTTACTTGTATTACTTCTCTATCATTACAATATATAGCATCAGCAATATACGTGCTATAACTACTTAAGTTATTTTGATACCAAGTATCAACTACTGTTTTAATAGTACTACTATTTGTATTAGCATGCGTAGCATTATATGTAGATGAACCTGCACTTCCATACATATATCCTACATAAGCATTGTCATTATTAGTACTATTATATGCTGATTTACTTATATACTGATTAGCACTAGAATCATTAGGATTTCCTGTATATATCATTCTAATAGTTCCGTCACCATTTATTCTTATTATTTGCCACCAGTTTTTAGCAAAGTATACATAGTTGTTATGTACGTCTCCTCTAAAATAATATGAAGTTCCTAAATCATCTTCTGCAACATACACTCCGTTAGTACCGTCTCCTACTCCAGTAGCAAGTGTATCGCCAATATAATTCTTTTTAACACCACTATTACCACTTACCGTAGTAAAGTCTGGGGTATGGGATGTATCTACACTTAGTCCTAAGTTAGTAAGTGTAACATACGAAGGACTTCGTAACTGATAAGGACTAGCACTACTACCATCACCCCCGCCAAAATATTCTCCTGCATTTAGATATAATGTTGGGGCGACCCCCTCCGCGGTAGAGGTAGAGTAGGGGTTGACAGAGCCCGCCGAGTACACACGCCACGCAACATACGCATTGCCAGAATAATGGGTAAGTAGCCATCCGTTATTGCTAGATGAATTATTAATTATAGGATACATCCAATCATTACTTCTACATGCATGTGAATTAGTGCTACTTTGATAATTATAATTATTTACCTTTTGCGTACATTTATTAAAGTCTGTTGCATATCCGTAATCAGAAAGATACGGAAGAGCTACTTTTCCACTCCAGGTTGTACTACGTTCAGAATATACGGTAGTTCCTCTTTCATAACCATATATTTGATTTGAATATATTGTACTATTCCATCCGCCGAGATTCCATGTTACTTCTGCTATTTTATTTTTTGTTTCTTCATTCTTTATTCCACTAGAAGTAAAATTACATGATGTTGTTGCATTAGTTTGACCATTATAGCAAGTACCCGACTTACTATTATAGTATAGACTTCCTCCAATTGTTTCACTATCATATCCAGGATTTAGTAGTTTCATTAAATCTGCCTGTGGCCATTCATTTTCTCCTTTTCCTGAGTTTACGTCTGATGCTGATGTATCCCATGAGTATGTTCCAATAGTGCTATTTCTCATTATCTTTACTTTACCATCAAATACTCCGATTATTCTCCATTTCTCACATGTAGTATCACTTTGATTATTATAATCAGAACAATTAAAGTATATATAGTTATTTGGATTAGCTCCATAATATCTTATATTACCTCCATCTAGATCTGTTGTAGTTCCTCCTAGTCTATCGTTCATAAGTGATACTGAAGAAGCATAATTATATTCTATTCCATTATTTTGTGCTGTAGATTTAGATGCATTAGTATATAGATTAGTAATATAATTAGCCATTGTATATGCTCCAACACTTGCTACAACATCTAATTTACCTACTAATGATTTATTCATCATATTAGTATTATTTTCATAATTTCCATCTATATAGATATATAGTATATAATTAGAGTTGGTATTACTACTTAAAACATTTTCATATAAAATTATACTACTACCACTAGTTATATCTTTAAAATTACCTTCACTTACTTTTTTATTATCTTTAAGTAATATATATTTTAGTGAATCTGTTTGTAGTTCTGTATCTATAGTAGTTATATCTAGTTTAATTTTATATACTAAACTAGTAGTAGTATCTTTATTAGTTATACTAAATGTAGTTGACTCTCCATCTGTATAATTATATACTGGAGAGAGATTATTTACTTTTATATCTGGACCAGTAGTATAAGTTACATCTGCAAGTTCACCAATAGATAATGTTACACTAGTATTATTTGTACTAGACCATGTAAACCATGCATATGTTCCTACTAATCCTATTATAATTATTAGAAAAATTATTATACTTACTTGTATATATCTTTTACTTATATTAGTATTTTTAATATATTTTTTTATACCCATTAGTATCACCTACCATATATATTATTACATTATAATTTTATCATTAATAACTATCTGTGTCAATAAAAAGAAGTAGGTGTTAACTACTTCTTACACTTGCTTTGTATTTCTTTTCAATCTCAGTAATAATCTTTTCAAATATAGGCATTACTTCTTCTAAAGTTAGGGTTTTATTTGGATCTTCAAAATATAATTTAAATCCTAATGATCTCATATCTTTTGGAATACCTACTCCTTTATATAAATCGAATACTTCTATTTTGGTAAGTAATTTTCCTCCTGATTTTTTTATGGCTTTTATTATTTCTTCGGAAGGGATATCTTCTTTTAATAAGAATGATACATCTTTAGTTATATATGGATATTTACTTACTTCTTTATATTTCATTTTTGATGTTCTTATCTCTTTTAAAAGTGATAGGTTTATTTCGCTTATATATATATCTTCTTTTGTTATATTTGGGTGTATTCTTCCTATTATACCTATTTTTTTATTATCAATATATATACTAGCACTAACACCAGGATGTAATTCTTCTGGTATATCTAGTACTTTGAAGTAATATCTACCATTATATCCTAAATGATTTAGTACTTTTTCTACAATACCTTTTATTATATAGAAGTTAACACTTCTATTTCCTTCTAGGGAATAATAGTAATTTCCACTCATAAGTATAGCTAGTTTTTCTTCTTCTTTATATACATTATCAACTTTAAAGAAACCTTTACCTATTTCAAATAATTTAATATCGTTATTACCTCTTTTAATATTATAATCATATACTGATAATAATGATGGTATAAGGCTATATCTTAGGGTACTTCTATCTAAAGTCATAGGATCAAGTACGTGAATACTACTATAAGTATCAGTAGTATATTTATGGGAGTCTTCTTCTTTAATAAGTGTATAGGTTAGTGTTTCATTAAGTGATAAATCACAAAGTAAATGTCTAATACTTCTATTGGTCTTATCTACATGACCACTTCTTACTGAAAGAGTCATCTTTCTACCTTGAATATTATCAATACCGTATATTCTACCTACTTCTTCTATTATATCTTCTTTTATATTTATATCTACTCTTCTAGAAGGGACTTTAATAGTTACTTCTTCTTTGCCAGTTGTATAAGGAAACTCTAATTTATCTAAAGTATTTAATATATCTTCTTTTGATAATTTAGTACCTAATACTTTATTTATTTTATCATAAGTAATAGTTATTTCCTTATCATTAATATCTATATTTTTATGTTCTAGAGTTCCACTAGTAACTTTAGCATCTGCGTATTTTTCAAGCAAGTGCATACTTCTTTCGATAGCCATATATGTTCTATTTGGATCTAGGCCTTTTTCAAATCTATTTGATGCTTCGCTTCTTAGTATTCTTTTTGATGTTTTTCTAATTAAAGTTGGATTAAATATAGCACTTTCTATAATTATATTTTTTGTATTTTCATCTACTTCGGTAGATAAGCCTCCCATTACTCCTGCTAGTCCTATGGCTTTATCGTCTTTATTTATGATAACTATATCATCTTTTGTTAATATTCTTTTTTCGTTATCTAAAGTTGTTACTTCTTCTTTGTCATATGCCATTCTAGAGCCGATTACATTGCCTAGTTTATCAGCATCATAAAAGTGAAGGGGTTGTCCTGTTTCAAGCATTACATAATTAGAAATATCTACAACATTATTAATAGGTCTGATGCCTGATGATATAAGTCTATTTCTAATAAATCTAGGACTTTCTTTGATAGTTATGTTTGTTGCTTCTTTAGCTAGAAATAGCATAACGTTATCTGTTTTTACATCTAGTTTTAATGAAGATGTTATATCTTTTGGTATTTCTTTATAAGAGATATCAACACCTTTTACTTTAGTATTATATATAGCTCCTAGTTCATAAGCCATACCTAGTATGCTAAGTAAATCGCCTCTATTGGAAGTTAATTCAAAGTCTATTATTTCATCATCTAACTGTAGATATTTAATTGGATCCTCTCCAATAGGAGCATCATTATCAAGTTCACAAATACCATCTAAATCGCTTTGTTTTAGGTATTTATGGTCAAGTCCTAGTTCTCCTAAAGAACATAACATACCATTACTCTCATATCCTGCTAAAAGGGTTTTTCTAATTGTTTTATCTGGAAGGGTTGCTCCGTCCATTGCTACTATTACTTTTATACCACTTCTTGCATTAGGGGCACCACATACTATTTGAAGTAGTTTATTTCCAATATCTACCTTACATATATGTAGTTTATTAGATTCGGGATGCATTTTGCATTCTATTATCTTACCAATAATTAAATTACTACATGGAATTAATTTTCCTTCATAGTCGTATTCATTACCAATACTAGTCATCTTTTCAGCTATATCATGGATACTTTCTTCTTTGGGTAAATCTATATAATCACTTACAAATTTTCTACTTAATAGCATTATTCTTCATCCTTTCTATCAAATTGTTTTAACATTCTAATATCATTGGTATATAGATATCTAATATCAGGAATATTATATTTAAACATAGCAAGTCTATCAAGACCAGTACCAAAAGCAAAACCTGTATATACCTTAGGATCATATCCTCCCATTTTTAGTACATCAGGATGAACCATACCTGCTCCTAGTACTTCTATCCATCCAGTTCCTTTACATAAACTACATCCTTTACCTCCACATTTAAAGCATGATAAGTCTACTTCGACACTAGGTTCAGTAAATGGGAAATAACTTGGTCTAAATCTTACTTTGGTATTCTCACCAATTAGTTTTTTGGCAAATACTTCAAGAGTTCCTTTAAGATCCGCTAGAGAAATATCCTTATCAATAACAAGACCTTCCACTTGGCCAAATTGATGAGAATGAGTAGCATCATCATCTCTTCTATACACTTTACCTGGACATATCATTCTAATTGGCTCTTTACCAACATTTTCTTCCATAGTGTGAGCCTGACTAGAACTTGTTTGAGTTCTAAGTAAATATTCATCTGTAATATAGAAAGTATCTTGCATATCTCTAGCGGGATGTCCTTCTGCTACATTAAGTCTTTTAAAACAATATTCATCTGTCTCTAATTCATTTCCTCCTACAACATCATATCCCATAGATACAAATAAGTCTTCTACTTCTTCAATTATCCTATTAAATGGATGTAAACTACCAGTAGATATATTTTCACTAGGAAGAGTAATATCAATAGCTTCTTCTTTTAATTTTCTATCAACAATATCTTTTTCTATTTTATTTTTTATCTCATCATATCGATTGTTAAATAATGTTCTAACTTCATTTAATTTAATACCAAATTCCCTTTTCTTATCTTTATCAATATCTTTAATAAGTGATTGAACCTCAGTAATAATTCCCTTTTTACCTAAGAATTCACTTTTAATATTATTTAACTGTTCCATACTATTAATATTAGTCATTTTCTCTTCTAATAAATTTTTAATTTCTTCTATTCTATTCATAATATCCTCCTTTATTTATTTTCATATAGCATTATAACTTCTTCTTTAGTTAAATTTTTTTCGTACTCTTTAATTTTTTTTATGAATTCATTATGTTCAATAATAAAATCACTAATATTGTTATAAATAACACTATCTATATTAGTAATACCATATTTAATTAGGTATTTAATATTAAGATCAATATCAACATAATTATCACTAAGTAATCCTAATATATAATCATTATTATTAGTTATAATCTTCTTATAAGTATCCATACTTACATATCTAAGTAAATAATCTAAACTATATCCCATACTCCTCCTTATATAAATAAAAAGGTGATACCATAAAAGGACGAATAATATCCGTGGTACCACCTTTCTTTATAACAATTGTTATACACTTAAAATCTATAACCAGATAAACGGTTAAAACTAAAGGGTGAATTCATATTAAATATCTTGTTAAGCTTCCACCATTCTTAACTCTCTATAAAGCATCTTTAATATTACTACTTCCTTATCATTGTTTTATTTTCTATTAATACATTTAATTAATCTTTTTACTTCAGTAGTTTGATTAGTTAGTATATCTTTACTGTCGTATTCATATTCAATACCATATCTTTCGGTATATAGCTTCATGCCTTCTCGTAATAATTCTTCGTCTTTACTTTTTAATCCATAATATGGTTCTATAGTACTAAGACGAAATATCATTTCACTATCTAAAGGTATAGCTGTAGGAGATATTCTTCCCATAAAAATATCTTCAAGTATCTTACTATCTTTATATTCAAAACGATATTTAGGATTTTTACTAATCTCTTCTGATAATATTCTAATTACTTCTCTTATAATAAAAATATTATCACTAATACTAGCACTAAATGAACTTAAATTATCTAATCTATAAATATCAAAGTTCTCTTCTTTGGTAATAAGTTTCATAGCTAAATCGAAATCATATTGTACTACAGATGAATATTTTATTTCTTTTGGATACATACTGCATACTCCGCGAGCTATAGTAGGATCTTCTTTTAAGTATTTATATTCATCATTTAATATACTACCACGACGTGGATAATTATTATATTCTATACATAATCTTTCTACTACTTTAGCATATAAATATGGTAATATATTTACATGCATATCTTGCATCTTGTATAATTCGCTATATGTAGGCATAAAAATCTTTTTCATAAACAATCCCCCTATTGTTATGACTATATAGTCATTAAATCTTTTTCTTTTTCTTTTAATTTTTCTTCTATAATTTTATTATATTCATTAATTAACTCTTGAACTTTTTCATTACCTCTCTTCTCTTCATCTTCTGGTAATTCTAAAGCTTCAAGTGCTTTATTAGCATCTTGTCTAATATTTCTAAGAGCAATCTTACCTTCTTCCGCTATTTGTTTAACACTTTTAACAAGTTCACGTCTTCTATCTTCAGTAAGTGGTGGTATAACAATAAATATTACTTCACCATTATTATTAGGAGTTACTCCTAAATTAGCTTCAAAAATAGCTTTTTCTATTGCATTAAGACATGATTTGTCAAATGGTTTAACTACTAGTTGTCTAGCTTCAGGTACTGATATATTAGCTAAACTTTTGATAGGTGTCATACTACCATAATATTCTACCATAACAGGATCTAACATACTAGGGTTAGCTCTTCCTGCTCTAACATTTAAAAATCTACTTTCAAGTGCGTTTATTGCAGAGTTCATTTTTTCTTCAGTATTTAATAAAATTTCTTCCATAAAATCTCCTTTTTTTAACAACTAATATTTTATCATATTTTAAATAAAAATACAAGTACTACATAGTAATACCATTAATTTGTGTTCCGTGAATAATTATACTAATAATTACTATAATAGATGTAATAACACTAAGAATAAAACCGAATAAAGCCATCTTTCCACATAAGGATGCTCTTTTAGGTTTATCATCTTTATTAACTAAATACATAATAAGACCAAACATTGGTACAAAGAAAGAGATAAATTCTAAAATAAAACTGGGTTTATCATTTTTAATCTTAATATATTCATTAGTATAGTTACCACACTTTTCGCATTTTATATTATCTTCTAATTTATTACCACAATGTGTACAATACATAGTTTTCCTCCTTATTTATTTTTTTTATAATTACTATAGAATTCTTCTTTATATTCTAAGAATCTATCTTCTTTGATAGCTATCCTAATATTTTCCATAATTCTAATTAAGAATCTTAAATTATGAATGGATAATAATCTTTGACCTAATGTTTCATTAGCCACAAGTAAATGTCTGATATAGGCTTTAGTATAGTTTTTACAGCACTTGCAGTCACAACTATCATCTACTTTAGTAAAATCTTCTTTATATTTGGCATTCTTTAAATTTATTTTACCATTTAAGGTAAAAGCATGTCCATGTCTTGCAAGACGAGTTGGCAAGACACAATCAAACATATCTATTCCTCTTTCTACTCCTTCAAATAGATCGGTTGGTTCTCCTACACCCATTAGATATCTGGGTTTATCAAGTGGTAAATATTTAATACCATATTCAATCATTTTATACATGGTCTCTTTATCTTCACCAACTGAAGTACCGCCAATTGAATATCCATCAAATCCTAGTTTAACTGTTTCTTTAGCGGAATATTCTCTCAAATCTTCAAATTCTCCTCCTTGAACAATACCAAATAAACTTTGGTTAGGATTATTCATAACATCTTTACCTCTTTTAGCCCATCTTAGTGTTCTCTCAACGCTATTTTTCATATATTCATAACTTGATGGATATGGAGGACACTCATCAAAACTCATAGCTATATCACTATCTAGTTTATTTTGAACTTCAATACTTACCTCTGGAGTAAGAAGGAGTCTTTCACCATTTAAATGGCTTTTAAATACTACTCCCTCTTCACTAATATCTTTTTTATTAGCAAGACTAAATACTTGAAAACCACCACTATCAGTAAGAATAGGACCGTCGTAATTCATAAATTTATGTAGTCCTCCAGCTTTCTTTATAATATCAGCTCCTGGTCTTAGCCATAAATGATAAGTATTAGATAGTATTACTGCCGAAGAAATTTCTTTAAGTTCCGAGGGATCTAATGTTTTGACAGTAGCTTGGGTTCCAACTGGCATAAACATAGGTGTTTCAAACTTACCATAATTAGTTTCTAACGTTCCATATCTAGCTTTAGTATTTTTATCGTTATGCAACAAAGTATATTTAACTTTCATTATATTTCCTCATTTCTCTACTAATTATATCAAATATACATATTAAAGTAAAGAAAAAAAGTACCATAAAGTACCCGTTATTCATGTATCTTTCTCATAAGTAAAGTAACATCTTTAACTACTATGTTAGAAGTATTAATATCACCAGTTAGATTAGTCATTACCTCAAGTATTGTATCTTCTTCAAATCTAAATAGGATTGCTTTTCCAAAATACATTTCACTTATATTACCCATAGATAATTCGAAGGTTAAGTCTTTAATGGCCGCTTCTGTACTATCTTTTAAATAAAAACCACCACCATGAGTAGTGTCTACTCCGCTTACTATTCCTGATAAATTGATTTCATATATACCAGGCGATACTTCTACTTCAGTATTATTAGGTATAATAAAATATTCACTGGGTTCTGGTACTAACCAAGTATCATTTAAAATCATTGCTATTACATCGTTGGTATCATTATAACTAGCAAAGAATATCCCTTCACTACTACTAACGGGTGTATCTCCTTTATCTCCTTTAGGGCCAACTTCTCCCCTCTCGCCTTGAGGGCCTGTAGGGCCAGTCATTCCAATAATAATAGGAGTACAATTGCATTTCTTATCTTTATCTATCTTATCATAAGGATTCATACTATCCCTCCTTATAATAATTTATGTAATAATTAAAATTAAGTAAGTATTATAGCTTATATTATTTTATCTTTTAATATTACTTTTTGTTAATAAAAGTAGGCATAAGCCTACTTTGAGGGGTAAAATACTAAGTTTTAATTACATAGTTGCTTCTATTTTCTTGATTTCTTCTATGCTTTTGTTTGTTACTTCAGATATAGTATTATAGCCCATGTTTTTCTTTAACATAGCTTTAATGACTTCTATTTTATTTTCTTCAGCACCTTGTTCAATGCCTGCATCTTTGGCATAAGCAAGTTGTCCTTGAAGACGCAAGCGATTATTTTCTTCGACCATCCAATCCTGTATAATTTTGTCTTTGCTATTTGCATCTTTAAT
>CAKPSW010000005.1 GCA_934183705.1 uncultured Bacilli bacterium
ATTTTATCTTCATAACTTATTTTAGTCATATAAAAACCTCGCTTCTTATGTCCAAGAAACGGGGTTCATATCAAAAATAGTATCTTTTTATACTAGTCAAGTTAACCAAATTAACATTATTTACATATACTACTTTGAAGGTGATAACTATGAATAATAATGAATATAGAGCGGTCCGTAAAGTAATAATTGACCCAGGTCACGGTGGTACGGATTCTGGTGCTACAGGCAATAATTTGCTAGAAAAAGACTATAATTTATTAATATCAAAATACATGTATGATAGATTTAAACAGTTAGGAGTACCAGTAGCTATAACTAGAGATTCTGATACCACATTATCTCCAACTGATAGAGTAAACACTATTTTAAATAAGTTCGGCAATTCATCTGATGTTATATTAATATCGAATCATGTCAATTCAGGTGGCGGTGAAGGAGCAGAAGTCATCTATGCCCTAAGAAATAGAGATACCCTAGCCAAAAGAATATTAGAAAACATCGGAGCAACAGGTCAAACAACAAGAAAATATTACCAAAGAAGATTACCGAGTGATACCTCAAAAGACTACTATTTCATACACCGAAATACTGGCAATCTAGAACCACTAATTGTCGAGTATGGCTTTATTGATAATACCAAAGATGTTGAATTCCTAAAAGAAAACTATGAAGAATTAGCAGAAGCTGTCATATCCGCAGTAGCAAACTATATAGGAGTACCATACACACCACCAGAGGGCCTAATAACCAATACCTATGTTGTTCAAAAAGGCGATACCCTATATAGTATAGCAAATAAATTAGGTACAACAGTTTCAGAACTAAAAAAAGAAAACAACTTAACCTCTAATACTCTTCAGATAGGTCAGGTATTACGTATACCAACTAAAGAAATATATGAAGAAGAAGAAAATGTCTATGTCGTTAAAAAAGGAGATACCTTATATTCCATAGCAGCGGCCAATAATACTACAGTGGACGAATTAAAGAAAGTTAACAACTTAACTTCAAATATTCTATCAACTGGACAATTACTAAAAATACCAAGTGCATTATTACCAGAGTCAACATACACTGTAAAGAAAGGCGATTCCTTATATTCTATTGCCAAAAAATATAACACTACAGTAGATGAACTAAAAAGAACAAATAACCTAACAAGTAACATACTATCCATAGGTCAGGTACTAAAATTACCAAGTGATAAAGCAAACGATGTAGAAAAGGAAGAAAATACCATTAGTTATACAGTCCAAAAAGGAGACTCATTATATAGCATAGCAAGAAAGTATGATACAACTATTGATAGAATAAAAGATTTAAATAATCTAACAACTAATTTACTATCCATAGGTCAAGTATTACTAATACCAACAGATACCAATCTAGAAACAACTTATACAGTCCAAAAAGGAGACTCTCTATATAGTATAGCCAAAAAATATAACACTACTGTTGATAGATTAAAACAGTTAAATAATTTATCATCAAATCTACTATCCATAGGTCAAATACTAATAGTAAGATAAAATAGAAAGTATATAACCATATATTTTCTTTTTTTAATCCCCAAAAGCCTATAATAATACAGTCTTTTGAGGCATTATGAAGCCTAAGGTCTTCATAATGAACAATTTTAAGGATATAATAATTCATAATTAAACAAAGATAAAGGACCAAATTACAAATAAAGTATTGTTTGTTTATTGCCATAACGATAATCGTTTGATATAATACAATACAAGGGTGGTGGTAAAAAATGAATCAAGATAAAATGCATTTAGTAAACAAAATATTTAATAACGAGACAATTAGGACAGTTTGGGATAAAGAGGAGGAAAAATATTACATAAGTGTAGTAGATATTATCAAAGTTGTATCCGAGAGTAATAATCCACAAACATATTGGAGAGTGTTAAAAAAAAGACTTAAAGATGAAGGAAATGAAACCGTTACAAATTGTAACGCTTTGAAACTAAAAGCTAAAGATGGAAAATATCGTATGACAGATGTTGTCGACATTGAGGGAATGTTTAGAATTATCGAATCAGTACCTAGTAAAAATGCTGAACCAATTAAACAGTGGTTAGCAGGTTTAGGAAGTGAAAGAATAAATGAAACATTTGATCCTTCATTAGCGGTACAGAGAGCAATAGATTTATATAGAACCAAAGGTTATGAAGAAAATTGGATTTCCCGAAGAATAAAGACATTACAAGAAAGAAAACAATTAACAGATGTATGGCAAGATAATGGAATAAAATCAAATGTAGAATATGCAATATTAACAAATGAGATATATAAAACATGGTCAGGAATGAGTGCAAAAGAATACAAACAATTTAAAGGGCTAAGAAAAGAAAATTTAAGAGATAACATGGATAATATCGAATTAATATTAACAGATTTATCAGAAGAAGCAACCAAGAGAATAGCGGCAAAACAAAAGCCACAAGGATTAAAAGAAAATATTACAGTGGCCCATAAAGGTGGTAATATAGCTAAACAAGCAAGAGATAATCTTGAAAATGAATTGGGTGAATCAGTTGTAACCACCACCAACAAATTAAATTATGAATATATAGATAAAAAGAAACTTGAAATGAAATAAATTATATTTAAAATATCAAATACTAATAGTAAGATAAAATAGAAAGTATATAACCATATATTTTCTTTTTTTATACAAAAAACAGTATCAAATTACTATTTACACAAGACAAAATAAGTGCTATAATAAGCCACAAATCACTAAAGGTGGCTATTATCATGTTTATAGAAGATAATAAAGAACTTATAAACAAAGCCCATTTTCTAGAAGATTTTTTAGCTTCATTTGTCAGTGATACATACTACTCAAATAATATTATCTTTACCAATATTACTGATTATTTAGCACTTATCACTTTCTTAGAAGAACATATTTTATTACTAAATAAAAATTGAAGTAAATAACATAGATTACACCCTCTTTACAAAAAGTACTAAAGAAGAAAATGTAAATATAGTAAACAAGTTCTATCGAAATCTAAATATAAACTTTGATATAAATAAAATAAATACAAGTATCAAAAAAAGACAGTATAAAAAGCCATTACTTTAAGTAATAGCTTTTTTATTTAACCTCTTCTTTAGTTTTATTAGATTTAACCTCCATAACAATAGGAAGAATAATAGGAACTCTACCAGTCTTATCAGACAAAATAGGCATAAGACCATTAATCATTTCATTCTTCATATCATTAAAATTAAATACCTTCTTCTTAAGTTCTTTATTAATAATTTCCTCGGCACTATGTTGAATATCGCGAATCAAATCAATATTTTCATTAACTAAAATATATCCCCTTGTCGTAATAGCGGGACTACCTAAAAGAATCTTATTTTCTATATCAATATTAGCAATAATAACCAAAATACCATTATTACTCATAAGAATTCTATCTTTAATAACCGCATTACCAACATCACCAATTCTAGAACCATCAACATAAACTTCTCCAGCTTGCACTTTACCATCTTTATATAATTCATTATTCTTAAGAGATAAAACATCACCATTTTCAAGAACAAAAGTATTACCTTTTTCTACACCACACATTACTCCAAGATCAGCATGCATCTTAAGCATTCTATATTCACCATGGTAAGGAACAAAGTATTTAGGTTTAAATAACCTAATCATAAGCTTAAGTTCCTCTTGATTAGCATGACCTGAAGAATGAATATCTGTCATAGAGTTAGTAAATACCTTAACTCCTTTTTTATATAATTTATTAATAGTTTTAGATACAGAAGCCGTATTACCAGGAATAGGAGATGAAGAGAAAATAACAACATCATCCGGCATAAGGGTAATTTGCCTATGACTACCTGATGCAATTCTAGATAAAGCCGCTAAAGGTTCACCTTGGCTACCAGTACATAAAAGACATACTTCACTAGGTTTCATATGATTAGCCTCTTCTGCAGTAATAATAATACTCTTATCTTTAAAGTAACCACATTTAATAGCAATATCAACCATATTTTCCATACTTCTACCAAATAGAGCAATCTTTCTATTATTCTTACGACAAGTTTCCATAATATGTTTAATTCTATATACATTAGAAGCAAAGGTAGCAAGAATAATTCTATTATTCTTATTAGCGGTAAATATTTCACCTAAGTTTTCATCAACTACAGATTCACTAAGTGAAGCACCAGGACTAAGAGCATTAGTAGAATCACTCATAAGCACTGCTACACCTTTCTCACCAATTCTTGCCATTTTATGTAAATTAGACATAGGACCAATAGGTGTCATATCAAACTTAAAGTCACCTGTCATAACAATAGTACCATCAGGAGTATCTATAGCAAGACCATGAGAATCAGGTATTGAGTGGGTTGTTCTAAAAAATTCAATATTAAAATATTTAGTTTTTATTACAGTATTCTCATCATAAACCAATAAATTCTTATAAACAATATTTCTTTCAACCAATTTCTTTTCAATAAGTTCTTTAGCATTATTAGGGGCATATATCTTTGGAATATTAACCATTTGAAGTAAAAAAGGAATACCACCAATATGATCTTCATGTCCATGTGTAATAACTAAAGCTTTAATTTTACTTTCATTTTCTTTCAAAAAGGTAACGTCAGGTATAACATAATCAATACCAAGTAGTTCATCCGAAGGAAACATAACACCTGCATCAACTATGATAATCTCGTCATTATGTGTAACAACATACATGTTCTTACCAACTTCACCAAGCCCCCCAAGAGGGATAATTTTTGTATTCATTAAATTTCTCCTTTCATAATATTTTCATCGTTAATTAAAAAATAAAAAAATATATATTGAATTATAAAGAATAACCACTGCCTAATAATTATACAACAAAAAGTAAAAAAAAGCAAATGGATAATTTTACTATTGTAAAGGAAGTGTGAACCTAAAGTTTCCCCCTTCTCTTTGAAGCCCAAGGTCTTCAAAGATAAATCATAGAGCCATTTGTCTCTATGATTAAAAGATACTTATTATAAGTTATATATAGAGGTAGTCAAAAAAACAAAAATATGATAAAATAAATATAGAAAACGAATGAAATGGATACTTATAAATAAGAATACTTGCGCTTTAACAGCTGAGTATGAACAATCATTAGGAGTATTTACTAATATATATGAGATTAATAATATCGATTTTGCCCCAATAATTTTAAAAAATGCATATAATCAAAAAGAAAATATAAAGGTAATATTATCCAATTGATTTAGAAGAATAAAACAGATATGTACTTTGCTTTTTAGTAGAATTAATAAATTAAAAAAGATAATAGAAGGAGTATAAAAAATGAATTATGATGACAATTTAAATACACAAGAAAATAAAATTGAAAGCAAAGAATTAGAATTTCAAAAAAAATTAAAGAAAATATTTAAAATATTAACAATTATTATTTTAACAATTGGTAGTTTACTTGCTTTTACTGCTTTTTTCTCATTTAATATAATAGGAGCAACATCTATCCAACCATTATTAAACATTTTTGCCTTTTCATCAGTCCTAGGATTTATAATACTAACAACACTCGTAATTCTAGTTATTTGGCTACTTTATGGAATAATTATTTTCTTACATAAATCGTTATATATTAAATTTAATACTAAAAACAAAAAACTGTTCAAAATAATACTATTACTTTTGTCATCAGTACTTATATTGTCTATAGTCTTAATAAATGATTATAAAAATGATAATAAAAATATAGCAAAAATATTAACTACCATACCAAGCGGTTACCAATACGATAATTCTGCATATTATTTCATCTATAATAACAAAATATATTATTATAGGATTGAAAATAAATTAGTTAATGGAGAACTACGTGATAAATTATTTGTTATGAATTTAGATGGAACAGAAAATAAATTATTAGCAGAAACAAACGAACTAAGATATCCATACTTTTATTTCGTATATAAAAATGAAGCCTATTATTACAGCGAATATTATAGTGAAAATAAAAAAATCAATCTATCAACAGGTGAAATAACCAGTTTAGGAAGCAAAGATGCTTATGTCAATGAACCATCAAAAGATGGAACTATAATCACTATTGCTCCCAACTATATTTCACGCGATATTAGCACTTACACTAACAGAAGTAATAATATAATACTAAAAAAAATAAATCTAAATACCGGCAATGTATTAAAAGATGTTCATATAAAAAACAATATATCAAGTGATAATTACTACTTAGATTATGAATATGGAAATATATATTACATAGATGTAGATACCTCGACACAAAATAAAATAATATATAAGAATTCTTTACAAATATATCAGTTACCTAATAGTCAAAGTATAGACATTACCCTTTTAGCGGCCACAAATAAATATCTTTATTTTAAATCAGAAGGGCATATATATAAACTAAACAATTTCAAAAAAACTATTGAAGAGATAGAATATGATTTAGGTGACATTCATCGTATTAATAGCAAAGGTAATTATGACAATTACTTTTATTCAGATAAAAAAATATATAAACTTGATTTAACTACAGATAAATTTATTTTAACTCTAAATAATATCGAAGAAGAGCCACAACACATTTATAGTATAGATAATAAACTTGTGCTTATGTATAACAGAAGTATTCTATCTGCTGTTACAATATACGACGTTAATACCAAAACCGAAAAAAAATATATCAATGTCAGCAAAACATCATTTGATGATAATTGCATATATTTATTAACAGGTGACAAAAATAGTATGACGATAGAAAAATATAAATTAAATTAAGACAAATAAGACAAAGTAGAAAATTAAGAAAAAAACACTTGTATTTATTAATAAATTTATGATATAATATAACTGTCTTGAGAAAGAGTGGCATAAAAATCCACTCTTTTATATATATTAAGTAGGAGGAAATAATGACTATAGAAGGCAAAGTAAGAAAATTATTAGAGAAAGATGTAGAGGCATCAGGAGTATTTATTGATTCTGTAAAATTAGAAAAAGAAGATAATAACTTATTTCTAAGAATAGTAATAGATAGAGATGAAATAATTGATATTGACAAATGTGTTGAAGTAACAAATATTATTAATCCATTACTAGATGAAGCAGATTTAATTAAAGAATCATACATTTTAGATGTATCTACAAAAGAGAAGGGAAGATAAAAATGAATGCAAAACAAATGAAAGAATTTATGAAAGCATTAAATGCAATTGTTGAAGAGAAAAAAATAGATAAACAAATAGTAGTAGAAGCAATGGAACAAGCTATGGCAGCGGCATATAAGAAAAATGAAGGAATACCAAATGTTGAAGCTAAAGTAGATGAAGTAACAGGTGATATAAAACTATATTCTTATAAAACTGTAGTAGAAGAACCAGTAAATGAAGAAACTGAAATATCATTAGAAGACGCAAGAAAAATAGTAGATGATATTGAAATAGGAGAAACAATAAGAGGAAAAGAACTACCACTTAAAGATTTCGGTAGAGTAGCAGCAGGTACTGCTAAACAAATCGTTGTTCAAAAAATCAAAGAGGCTGAAAAACAAAGTATTTCTGAAGAATTCAAAGACAAAGAAGGAGAATTAATGGTTGGTACTCTTCAAAGAGAAGACCAAAATAACTATTTTGTAGATTTAGGTAGAAGTAGTGGTATTCTTCCAAAAGATCAAATAATACCAGGCGAAAAATTAGTAATGGGTTCATCAGTTAAAGTATATGTATCGAAATTAGAAATAGGACCAAAAGGACCATTTATTATGCTTTCTAGAAGTCACTATGGCTTTGTAAAAAGATTATTGGAAATTGAAATACCAGAATTATCTGATGGAACAGTTATGTTATATTCCGTAGCTAGAGAGGCTGGTAGTAGAACAAAAATAGCAGTATATACAGACTATGCCAATGTAGAGCCTCTAGGAGCAGTAATAGGAGAAAAAGGAAGAAGAATAGCAAACGTCTTAAAAGAATTAGGTGGCGAAAAAATAGATGTTGTTTTATATGACAAAGATCCAGCTAAATTTATAGCTAATGCCTTAAGTCCTGCTAAAAATGTAAAAGTAACAATTAAAGATGAATCTAAAAAAGAAGCCCTAGCGGTAGTACCAGATGACAATCTATCATTAGCAATAGGCAAGAAAGGCCAAAATGTAAAATTAGCTTCTCGTTTAACCCACTATAAAATCGAAGTAAAAAGTGAAAGTGCTATGTTAGAAGATGAAGTAGTATATACTACAAAAGAAGATAGCCAAGAAGAAGGATTATAATATGAAAAAAATACCACTAAGAAGATGTGTTGTAACAAAAGAACAACTTCCAAAAAATGAACTTCTTAGAATAGTAAAAGATAAAGATGGTAATGTCACATTTGATATAACCGGAAAATCTTCTGGTAGAGGAGCATACATAAAAAAAAATATTGAAGTATTAAAAAAAGCCAAAGAAAAGAAGGTTTTAGAAAGAGTTCTAGAGACTAAAATAGATGAAGAAGTATATAAAAATATTGAAGAAGTAATCAAAAATAATTAGGAGGTGATACATATGATGAATGTATCTGAATATGCAAGTGATGTAGGAATAACAACAAAAGATGTATTAGCATTATGTAACAAGCTAGATATCAAAGTATCAAAAGAAGATGACATGCTTTCTGATGATGATATCATAATCCTAGATAACGAATTAGCAAATATAGAACTATCCGAAGAAATAGAGGAAGAAACTGAAGATTTAGAAGATTTTGAGGATATAGAAGAATCCTATGAAGAGAATAAGATAAAAGAAGAAAATAAAACTAAAAAGAAAAAGACTACTAAACCTACAAATAAAAATGACTTCAAAGAAAAAAGAAAAGAAATGTATAAGCACAAGGAAAAACTACAAGAAAATATTGCTAAAACTGAAGAAGATGTTATTATATATAAAGATAATATGACTGTAGCCCAATTAGCAGAATCTCTTAATGTTCCAGCAGCACAAATAATAAAAAAATTAATGGCCTTAGGTCTTATGATGGCTATAAACGCTTCACTAGATTTTGATACAGCAGAAATAATAGTATCAGATTATAATAAAACTCTAAAAAAAGAAAGCACTGTGGACGAGGTAAACTTTGAAGAATTAGAAATAACTGATAAAGAAGAAGATTTAATAGAAAGACCACCAGTAGTAACCATTATGGGACATGTTGACCATGGAAAAACAACACTTTTAGATACCATAAGAAAGACCAGTGTTGCAGAAGGTGAAGCTGGAGGAATAACTCAAGCTATAGGAGCATATCAAATAGACTATAAAGGTAAAAAAATAACTTTTATAGATACTCCAGGACATGCAGCATTTACAGAAATGCGTGCTAGAGGTGCTAAAATAACTGATATTGTTATAATAATAGTAGCGGCAGATGATGGCGTAATGCCTCAAACAAAAGAAGCAATAGATCATGCTAAAGCTGCCAAAGTACCAATCATTGTAGCGGTAAATAAAATAGATAAAAAAGAAGCCAATGTTGAAAGAGTTCTAACGGAAATGTCAAATAACGGAATCCAACCAGAAGAATGGGGTGGAGATGTAATGTTTGTAAATATTTCTGCTAAAACAGGTAAAGGAATAGATGACTTATTGGAAAGAATACTATTAATAAGCGAAATAGAACAGTTAAAAGCAAATCCAAATAGATATGCAACAGGTACTGTTATCGAATCCAAAATAGATAAATCATCAGGAGTAATAACAAACCTATTAATAGAAAATGGGACTCTAAGATTAGGAGATCCAATTGTTGTAGGAACTATATCTGGTAAGGTAAGAACCCTTAAAAATGACAAAGGAGAAAATCTCGTTAAAGCATCCCCTTCAATGCCAGTATCTATAACTGGATTATCATCTAGCCCTAAAGCAGGAGATAAATTTATGGCTTTTGAAAACGAAAAGAAAGCTAAAAAAGTAGCTGAAGAAAGAAAAATAATAGCCAAAGAAAAAGAAACTAAACCAAAAAGCAAAATATCTTTAGATGATTTATTTAACAGAAAAGAAAAAGGAGAAAAAGAAATAAATATCATTCTAAAAGCAGATGTCAAAGGTAGTGAAGAAGCAGTAAAAAACTCACTACTAAAATTAGATGTTGAAGGTATAACTATAAATGTTATTAGAAGTGGAATTGGTAGTGTAACCGAAAGCGACGTTATTTTAGCGGAAGCTTCTGATGCCATCATAATCGGTTTTAATATAAGACCAGAGCATAAAATTATAGAGACTGCTAAAGACAAAGGAATCGATATAAGACTATATGATATTATTTACAAAGTTGTTGAAGAAATGGAAGCAGCTTTAAAAGGAAAACTAGAACCAGAATATAAAGAAGAAGTAACTGGTACTGCTCTAGTAAGAAAATTATTCAAATTCTCCAAAGTAGGTACCATTGCTGGTTCTTATGTAACTGATGGCGTAATAAAAAGAGGGTCTAAGGTTAGAGTAATAAGAGATGGTATTGTAGTAAATGATTCAATCATAGCATCTTTAGCTAGAGAAAAAGATCAAATAAAAGAAGTAAAACAAGGACTAGAGTGTGGAATAACTATAGAAAACTATAACGATATCAAAGAAGGCGACACTCTAGAGACTTATGAATTAATCGAAATAAAAAAATAAAAAAAGAGAAAGGAAAAATAGTATGAGTGGATATGAACAATCAAAGACAGAAGCTAGTGGAATGAAAGTGTCAAGCCCAAAAAGAAAAGTGATAGCCCAAGATTATTTTAATCGCATAGAATCAGAGATTAATAATAAACAAAGAATAAAAGAAACAATAGAAAGAATAGGAAACGTCAAATACATAGATGAAGGAGTTATAGCAAGACTATTAGGTATTGATACAATAGACACAAATGAATTAAGTAATGCAGATTTAACATCATATAATTTTGGCTATTACACAACATCAAATGCCTTAATGATATTACTTAGTATGGGAATAGTTCCTGAAAGATTAACAAAAATAATTATAAGAAAAAGATTGACCACCACTAGTGAACTAATTCCAAGCGAATTATTAAAAGAAATAGGAAAGAGAGACTCAAACGACAAAAATATAGATATAAGCACTATGTCAAAAGAATTACAAACAAACGAATCTTATTTAGAAGGTTACACTAGTGGCAAATCAAGATAGAAAGGAAAAATAATATGTCAAATAATAGAAGAGATTATAGAAAAAGTTCATTTATAGATGGAATTGTCTTAGAAATGAAAATAAAAGAACAAAGAAAACAAAAAATAGAAAATACACCAACGATAAAAGAACAAAGTCATAGTAGATTTTTAGCAGAAATGGGTAGGCAAGCATATTTCATAGAATACCTTTATGGAATAAAACCAATTGATCAAGATTATGCTTCTCTTGAAGGATATGAGTATGCATCTAAAAAATTAACAAAAGAAGAAATGATAGAAACAATAACATTTAAAAAAGGTTATAACTATGCAGAAGCTATGGCTAAATCAGGTGTCATTCCTGAAAAATATAAAGAAGATATAAAAAAGCATAGATAAGGAGAATTATCATGAGTATAAAATTAGATAGATTAGGTAGTATTTTAACTGAAGAAATATCTAAAGTAATAAATGAAGAAGTAAAAGATGATGATATAAAATTTGTTACTATCACTGCAGTAGATATATCAAGCGATTTATCTTATGCCAAAGTATATTTTACCAATCTAATTGATGAAGATAGAGAAAAAGTAACTAAAGCTTTAAATAGAGCCAGTAGTTTCATTCGCGGAAAATTATTTGATAAAGTAGAAATAAGAAAAATGCCTGAACTAACATTTGTTTATGATAAATCAATAGAATATGGAAACAAAATAGAAAAAATAATAGATGAAATAAATAAGGAGGAGTAAGTATGAACAATATTATTGACAAAATACAAAGTAGCAATAATATTGTTTTACTTTGCCATAATAACCCCGATGGTGATGCTATAGGTAGTACCCTATCTATGTATTATATCTTAACAAAACTAGGTAAAGAAGTAGATATAATAATAAAAGATGCTCCTAAAAAATTTGATTTTCTTGAAGGATATAAAAATATCAAAGAAGACAGTAATAAAAAATATAATGTAGCAATAATATTAGATACAGCAAGCATTGATAGAGTTAATGACCCAAGTAGCATATTAAGTAAAGTAGAAAAAAAATATGTAATAGATCATCATATAAGTAATACACATTATGGAGATGAAAACTTAGTCGAAGAGCGACCAGCCTGTTGTCAAATAGTATATGAAATAATCAAAAAGTTAAATATTAAAATAACGAAGAAACTAGGAGAAGCTCTAATAGTGGGTCTCCTTACAGATACAGGGGGGTTCTCTCATCAAGATGTATTACCAAGTACATTTGCTATGGCAAAAGATTTAAGTAAAATAGTAAACATATCATCTTTATATGATAAAGTCTTAAGAAGCATTACC
The DNA here is from genome assembly GCA_934183705.1 of uncultured Bacilli bacterium. Next base: position 12,518 of record CAKPSW010000005.1, read on the forward strand.
AAAAATCAATTCAATATCAAGAAAATATATCTAAACAATTTAGGGTTCTATTATGATGGAAAAGTAGCAATATCATATATAACAGAAGAAGATATGATAAATACTGGTGTAGATCAAAATGACTGTGGAATCCTTGTAAATATTCCATTAGAAATAGATACAGTAGAAGTATCTATATTCTTAAGAAAATATAAAGAAGAAACAAGAATATCACTTCGTAGTAAAAATATAAATGTAAACGAAATAACAAAATTATTTGGTGGTGGTGGTCATATATATGCCGCTGGAGTAACAGTGGACATGCCGTATAATGAAATAAGAACCAAAATATTAGAGGAAGTAGGTAAAAGAGTCAATGAATGGAGTCTTAGTAGTAAATAAACCAAAAGGTTATACAAGTAGAGATATCGTAAATATAATATCAAAAAAATTAAATACCAAAAAAGTTGGCCATACAGGTACACTAGATCCCATCGCTGAAGGCTTATTAGTAGTTCCTATTGGTAGAGCATTAAAAATATCCGAACTGTTAACATCTGAAAAAAAAGAATATATAGCTAAAGTAATATTGGGCTATGAAACAGATATGTTAGATATTACTGGTAAAGAAATAAAAAGAAATATACCAAAAGTAGATAAAGATAAATTAATAAAAGTATTAAATAGCTTCATAGGAAAATACAATCAAGAAGTACCAATGTATTCAGCGGTCAAAGTAAATGGCCGTAAATTATATGAATATGCCAGAAGTAATATCCAAATAACTCCTCCAAGTAAAATAGTAGAAATATATTCAATATCCCTATTAGAAGGACCAATATATAAAGAAGATATAATAGAATTTACTATGAAATGTGAAGTAAGTAAAGGAACATATATAAGAAGTCTAATCAGAGATATAGCATATAAATTATCTACATATGGAACTATGAAAGAACTAATAAGAACAAAACAAGGCCCCTTTTTATTAGAAGACGCATTCACATTAGAAGATATCCAAAAAGATAATTATAAATTATTAACTATTAAAGAAGCCCTTCCCAATATAAAAATAACCAAAATAGATGACAAAAAATTAAGGCAAGTAAAAAATGGTATGGTATTAGATAAATTCTTTGAAGAAGAACTATCCCTTTTAGTAGATAAAGACGGAAAAGAAATAGCTATCTACAAAAATATAGAAAACAATAAAGCAAAGCCATATAAAATGATTGAGGTGCAAAATGAATAAAATAAGAGTAATGGATGAACTATTATCAAATAAAATAGCAGCAGGAGAAGTAGTAGAAAAAGTAGTATCAATCGTTAAAGAACTAGTAGAAAATTCTATAGATGCCAAAGCCACTATGATAAAAATAGAACTAAAAGAAGCAGGATTAAGAGAAATAAAAGTAACAGATAACGGTATAGGTATGAATAAAGAAGATGCCCCTTTAGCCTTTCAAAGACACGCTACAAGTAAATTATATACAGATGATGATTTATTTAACATAAATTCATTAGGCTTTAGAGGAGAAGCTCTTCCTTCTATTGCAGCAGTATCCGATGTAGTATTAAAAACATGCCAAGATGACACAGGAACAATGATTCATATAAAAGGTGGAAAAATATTAGAAAACAAACCATCTGAAGGAAGAATAGGAACCCAAATAACAGTTACCAATTTATTTTATAATACACCTGCTAGATTAAAACATCTTTCTAGTCCCTATGCTGAGTTAGCGGGTGTTACAGAATACATAAATAAAATGGCCCTATCTTATCCAGAAGTAAAATTCATTTTAACAAATGATGAAAAAGAATTATTAAATACTTCTGGTAGTGGTAATCTATTAAAAGTAATAAAATCAATATATGGATTAGACATAGCCAAGAAAATGTTACCAATAGAAGTATCAAATGACGACTATGAAGTAACAGGATATATCTCCCTTCCTGAAGTAAATCGTTCAAGTAGAAATCATATGACAGTTTTAGTAAACGGAAGAGTAATAAAAAATCAATACTTAAACAAAATTATAAACGAAGCATATTCATCATTCAAAGAAGATACACGTTACCCTATTGTAGTAATAAAAATAACAGCGGATCCCGTTTTAGTAGATGTAAATATTCATCCATCAAAACAAGATATTAAATTCAGTAATTTTGAAGACTTAAAAAATATGATAAGTGAAGTAATAAATAAAACTATAAGAAGTAAATTACTTATACCCAAAATAGAAGTAAAAGAACCGCCTACTGTAAAGTATGAAAATCTAAGTTTAAATTTAGAAAGAAATAGTATAAGTGAGGAATCGTCTCTTTTAGATAAACAGAAATTAACTAATCTTGTAAACTTTAATTATGAACCAAATAATGAACTTGATAAAGAAGAGGAACCAATATATATAGAGGAAAGACCAAAAGAAACCCTACCAGAACTATATCCTATAGGACTAGCCTTAGGTACATATATTGTTTGTGAAAATGAAAGAGGAATATATCTAATTGATCAGCATGCTGCAGAGGAAAGAATAAATTATGAAAAAAACTCCTATCTTTTAGCTCATCCTAATAATGATGTAATTTCTCCATTAATACCAATGATAATAGAACTTCCAAATAATGAATTCATTATTGCAAAAGAAAAGTTAGATATAATAAAATCATATAACATAGATATAGAAGAATTTGGAATAAACTCATTTAGAATAATATCTCATCCAACATGGTTTCCTAAAGGAAATGAAGAGAAGATAGTAAAAAGAATAATTGAAGAAATAGTAAATAAAGGTAAAGACTTTAGTTTAGCTAAATTTAATAATTCATTAGCGGCACTAATAAGTTGTAAAATGAGCATCAAAGCTAATACCAGAATAACTAAAGAAGCACAGGAAGAAATAATAAATAAGTTAAGAAAATGTAATAACCCATTCAATTGTCCACATGGAAGACCTACAATTATTAACTTTACAACCTATGAAATAGAAAAAATGTTCAAAAGAGTAGTTTAAATCATCATGAGCTTAATATCTCATGATGTTATAGAAAGCCTAAGGTCTTTCTATAATAATTTAGAGCCACTTGTCTCTAAATTAAAGAAGTATGAAAGAGTGATATTATGAGTAGAGTAATAGTAATTACAGGTCCTACTGCGGTAGGAAAAACAGCACTAAGTATAGAACTGGCCAAAAGATTAAATGGTGAAATAATAAATGCTGATGCCATGCAAGTATATAAAGGACTAAATATAGGTACTGCTAAAATAACCGAAGAAGAAAAAGAAAACATTCCTCACCACCTATTTGATATAAAAGAAGTAGAGGAAGAATATAGCATTTATAATTATCAAAAAGATTGCCGAAAAGTAATAGACGATATATTAAGAAGAGGCAAAACCCCAATTTTAGTAGGAGGAACAGGTCTATATATAAAAGCAGCACTCTATGATTATAAATTATCTGAAGAAAAAACAAATAATACCTATGATAATTTAAAAACAGAAGAAATATACAAAGAATTACTAAAATTAGATAAAGATATTAATATAGATAAAAATAATCGTCGAAGACTAATAAGAGCATTAAATTATTACAAAGAAAATAATATATCTATAAGCAATAATAAAACTAATAAATTACTATACGATGCCATATTTATAGGACTAACAACTAATAGAGAAATATTATATAAAAAAATAAATCAAAGAGTAGATAATATGATAGAAGATGGTTTATTAGAAGAAGTAAAATATTATTATGATAAAAATATCAAAACAAAACCATTAATAAATGGTATTGGCTACAAAGAATTATATAACTATTTTGATAATCTTTGTACTAAAGAAGAAGCCATAGAAAAAATAAAACAAAATTCAAGACACTATGCTAAAAGACAATATACATTCTTTAATCATCAATTAAATGTAGTATGGTTTGAAACAGACTATAATAACTTTAATAATACAATAAAAAAAGTAAGTAGTTACATAAAAAATAACTAACTTACTTTTATTTTGCCCTAGAGTACATACTATTTTAATTTACATATTAGATTAATAAAATCATAAGAACTCTTATCACCACTAATAACACTATTAATCATCATAATAATAGGCATATTAATATTATTCTTTTTTGCAATATTCACAATCGCTTTTAAAGTATAAATCCCTTCTATAGTAGTATTTTTTATATAATCATTAGTATCAATCTTTTTACCTATCATGTTACCAAGTGTAAAATTTCTACTTTCCTTAGAATTGCAAGTAAGAATCAGATCACCAATTCCGGCAAAAGAAAACATTGTATCAACATTTCCTCCTAAACATTTAATTAAATCAGTAATTTCCTTTGCAGCTAAAGTCATAAACATTGCACTAGAAGATTCAGAAAATCCCATGCCATTAATTATTCCACTTCCAATAGCCATAATATTTTTAACAGCACCGCATATTTCCGTGCCAACAACGTCATTAGTTTTATAAACACTTAAATAGTCATTTTCCAAAATACTGCTAATAATATTTAAAGTATCTAAATTATCGCTTGCAACATTAAGACCAAGAATAGAATTCTTAACCATATCACTGGCAAAAGTACATCCTGATATCACCGCAATTAAATCAGTATTAATATTCATCTTTATAACATCAGATAAACATAGTAATGACTTATTATCAATACCTTTTGAAGTAATAGCAATATACTGATTATTATAAAATTTACTTAATTCACTACTAACACTACCTACAAATTCACTAGGAGTAGCAAAAATAATAACATCAGTATCACTTATAACATCTCTCATATTAGTAGAAATAATAATATCACTAGGAATATCATAATCTATCTTAGGACTTTTTCTATTAGCATTAAGATAATTAGCTTCCTCATTACTATTAGTCCACATTTTAATACTATGTTTATTGTAGTGAAGCACACTAGCCATAGCCATACCATATGCTCCACTGCCAAGTATACTAATCTTCATCAATAATCATCCTCTTTCCAATTTCAATATCAAAATATCCACTAGGAGTTTCAAAAACCCTCTTAACCCCTCTTTTAGGTAATATAATCTTTCTTCTAGGTAAATCTTTATAATAAAATAAAATCTTATTATCCTTATCACACATAATAACATCAATATTCACTTTCATAAAAAAAGTATGAATACTACTGCATTTATCAAACAATAAAGCTCTATTAATATCTCTTTCCATCATAAAGCCCTTAAATCTAGAAAAAAAACTCCTGCAGTTATATAAATCAATATCTTTATTATTATATAGTAATCTCATATTCTCACCATAACATAATTATATAGATAAAATAACAAAAAAGCAATAGCCAATCTTGATAAAAAAATAAGATTATGATAATATATATGTGGAGGAATAAAAATGAATAGAAAAGGTTTTACCATGATAGAATTACTAGCAGTAATAGTAGTCCTAGGAATAGTTCTAATAATAACATTTCCTAATATATCAGATGTATTTAAAAGTAGTAAGTTAAAATCTGAAGAGGCTTTTATGGGCCGAATATCCCAGTCCATTGATAGTTATGTAACCCTAAATAGTAGTAATATCACTTTTGACAAGCAAACTGGAACTTTTGAAAAGGTTTTAGGTACTGCAACGCAAACAGTAGACGTATATAAAGGAACTATAACTATACAAACTATAATTAATGATGGTATTATTACCGAAAAAGATTATAAAAATCCTGGTAATGAAAATGTAGGATGTAACGTAAATGCCGAAATAGAAGTATATCGCGATTCAGATTATGTATATTGTCATAAGATAAAAAAAGATAGCTTAGAATGCTTAACACAAGACTACATAGACAAAAACAAAGTCTCTGAAGAATATATCGTTAATACATGTACATGGGAATAATAATATGATAACAACAATAATAATATCTATAATACTTTTATGTATTGATCAAATAACTAAGCTATTAGTAGTAAACTTATTAACTAAAACTAACAGTATAGCTATAATAAAAAACTTTTTCTATTTAACTTATATAAATAATGATGGAGCCGCATTCAGTATCTTAGTAGGAAAAAGAATACTCTTAATACTAATAGCAGTATTAGTCATAGTAATGCTAATTCGTTATATAAAGAAAAACAATATTCAAAATAAATTAGAATTAGTATCAATATCTTTAATAATCGGAGGCTCACTAGGAAATTTAATTGATAGAGTAGTAAGAGGATATGTAATAGACTTTTTAGATTTTAAGATATTTAATTACAATTTTCCTATATTTAATTTAGCAGATACCTTTATAGTAATTGGTGTATTCCTATTATTATTAAAAGAAATAAGAAAGGAGAATAATCTTGATAGTAGAAATAAATGATTCTGGTAAAAGAATAGATAAATATCTAAATGAAAATACTGAATATACCAGAAGTAAAATACAAAAAATGATTGAAAATGGAAATATATTAGTAAATAATATCAAAGTAAAAGATAGTTATAAAGTAAAAGAAAACGATTATATAACTATTAAAGCTATAGAAGAAACTACAGATATATTACCAGAGAATATCCCATTAGATATATATTATGAAGACGACGATTTAATAGTCGTAAATAAACAAAGTGGTATGGTAGTACATCCCGCTCCTGGAAACTATACAGGAACATTAGTAAATGCCTTAATATATCATACAAATAATTTAAGTAAAGTAAATACAAATATTAGACCAGGAATTGTTCATAGAATTGATGCCGATACATCAGGATTACTTCTAGTAGCTAAAAATGATAAAGCACACAATATACTAGCAGAGGCCATTCAAAAAAAAGAAGTAGTAAGAGAATATATTGCCTTAGTAGAAGGTATTATTATGGAAGATACCGCTACAATTGATGCTCCCATCGGAAGAGATAAAAACAATCGTAAAAAGATGACTGTAACAAGTGAAAACTCTAAAGATGCTGTAACCCATATTAAAGTTCTAGATAGATATAAAAATTCCACTCTAATAAGATGCAAACTAGAAACAGGAAGAACACATCAAATAAGAGTACATTTAAGCTATATTGGCCATCCAGTAGTAAATGATCCAGTATATGGTCATAAAAAATTAATGGACAAAGACTTTGGACAAATGCTACATGCCGAAAAATTAGGATTCGTTCATCCAACTACAAAAGAATATATGGAGTTTACCGCTAAGCCTCCAAAAAAGTTTCAGGAAATATTAAATATATATAAAGAAAAATAATGAATAAAAATCTCTTTAAATATTCATAATGAATACGAAAGGAGATTTTTAATTATGTCACGCCATAAAGTAGAAATAAGTGGTGTGAATACTGCGAATATAAAAGTATTAACTAGTGAAGAAACATTAAAATTATTTAATAAAATGAAAAAAGGCGATCCCTCTGCTAGAGAACAATTAATAAATTGTAATCTAAAATTAGTACTTAGTATCCTAAAAAAGTTTTCTGGAAAAACAGATAATTTAGATGATTTATTCCAAATCGGATGTCTAGGACTAGTAAAAGCTATAGACAACTTCGATACTAAATACGAAGTAAAACTATCAACGTACGCTTGCCCAATGATTGAAGGAGAAATAAAAAGATATCTAAGAGATAATAATAGTATAAGAATATCAAGAAGTATTAAAGATTTAGCATATAAAACATTAAAACTAAAAGAAGAACTATCTATAGAAGGAAAAGAACCAACTAATCAAGAAATAGCAGATATTCTAAGAGTAAAAGAATATGATATAACAGTAGCCTTAGATTCCTTAAGAGAACCAGTAAGTATGTATGAACCAATATATAACGATGGTGGTGATACAATATATCTATATGATCAAATAGCAAGTAAAGAAGATGAATATGGTATAGATAGCAGGCTAGCACTAGATAAAGCAATGCATAACCTAAAAAAAAGAGAAATAAATATTCTAAAAGAAAGATTTATCGTCGGCAAAACCCAAATGGAAATAGCAAAAGAACTAGGAATATCCCAAGCTCAAATATCTCGTATCGAAAAAAGTGCTATAAATAATATTAAAAAATATATCAAATAGAAATCTTTATTATAAAAAAACATATACTTAAATAGGTGATTAAAGTGAGATTATCAGATTTACAAACAAAAGAAATAATTAATATGAATACCGGAAAAAGACTAGGACTAATAGTAGATGTCATAATAACTGAAGAAGGAACAATAAAATCACTAATATTAGAAGAAAAACGAAGTAAAAGATTATCAAGAGAAGAATATGAATTAGAATGGAAACAAATAACCAAAATAGGAGATGATATAATTCTAGTCCAAAATAAATATCAAGGATAATACTTGTTAAAAAAAAATATTTATTATATAATAAATGTAGGTGGTATAATGAATAGAAAAGGATTTACCCTAATAGAGTTATTAGCGGTAATAGTATTAATAAGTATTATTATGATTATAACAGTACCAAACGTTGTAGAATATGTAAAAAGCTCAAGAGAAACATCATATAAGATATTAATAAAAAACACAATATCAGCCTCCAAAACATATTATGAAGAATGTGAGTATGGAGATTTATCAGATAGTAGTAAATACGGAAGTTACGCTTGCCAAATAATAAATGGAAACACCATAGAAACTACCTTAGGAGCACTAGCTAATACCGGTATGTTATCCGTAAAAGATATAGATCCAAATGATAAAAATAAAAAAATAGTATTAAACCCCAAAGATAATACAAATATAAGCTCATGCAACATAACAATAACCAAAACAGTAGACACTAACTACAAAGTTACTTATAACATAACAAGTAATAATTGTTCATACATAAATGGGAGCATAAACTAATGCAATTAGTAGGAAATAGTTGGGATCAAATACTAGAGGACGAATATCACAAAGATTATTTTAAAAAGATTGTACTATATATAAATAAAGCATATAAAGAAAGAGAAATATACCCACCAAAAAACTATATTCTAAGAGCACTATATCTAACAGATTATAAAGATGTTAAAGTAGTAATATTAGGACAAGATCCATATCATGGAACAGGTGAGGCCAATGGACTAGCTTTTGCGGTAAACAATGGTATAAAATTACCACCATCATTAAAAAACATCTATAAAGAATTAAATGATGATTTAAATATAAAAATATCAAATAATGGTGATTTAACATGTTGGGCCAAAGAAGGAGTATTACTTCTAAATTCTGTTCTAACTGTAGAAAAAGATAAACCAGCATCACATAAAAATTTAGGCTGGGAAGAGTTCACAGATGCCATAATAAGAAAAATAAACGAAAAAGAAACTCCTGTAGTATTCATACTTTGGGGAAATTTCGCCAAAAGCAAAAAAAGCCTTATTACTAATCCTAAACACTTAGTAATATCTTCATCCCATCCATCACCATTTTCATGTAATTATGGTTTCTTTGGAAGCAAACCGTTTTCAAGGGCAAATAATTTTCTAAAAGAACATAATATAAAAGAAATAGACTTTACAGTAAAATAGTATAAAAGAATTTAACTTGGTTAACATATTATTGGTGATAATATGTACTATTTAAATTCTTTTTTCTTATACTCACTATTAGGATTTATAATGGAAAGTACACTTTTTAAAAATACCAGTAGAGGACGTACTAGTGGAGTATTAAATGGACCAATAACAATGGTATATGCCGCAGGAGGCATAGCAATAATACTACTAGATAAATATCTAATGCCCAAAATAAAAACAAACAAAATAATAAAACTAATAATATCATTTATTATCTATTCAGTAGTACTAGGATTAATAGAATATATATGTGGATATCTATGCAATATAATATTTGGTATTGATATGTGGAATTATAAAGATAAAAAATATCATATCGGTAAATACACCTGCTTAGAATATATACCAATATGGGGATTAATTGCTATTATAATAACAAATGTATTAAAGCCATACATAAATAAAATAATAAAAATAATCCCAAGAGAATTTACCTATTTTACATCCCTTATATTTGTTTTAGACTTTTTAATAACCATATTAACCAAATAAAAGAAGACCTATAATTTAAAGTCTTCATAGTCATCATCATTCATATTCTTTCTATCAAAGAATAACCTCTCTTCATATTTACAAAAAGTAGCAATAATATTTGATGGAAATTTTTTAAGTAACGTATTATAAACAGAAATATTATCATTATAATAATCAATACAATTATCCACTTTAATATCAATATCCATAGTTTGTTTAAGTATCTTTTTAACTTCCTCACTCTTTTCAATATCAGGAAATTCACTCTTAAGATTATTAAGCTCTATAGAAGCACGCGTTAGTATTCTATATAATTCAAAATTACCAATCTTTCTACTTCTAAGCTTAACAATTTCCTCAAATATATTCCTATCTTTATCAATATTACTCTTTACTATAGGTATAGCCCTATTAATTAAATCATATTTATTTCTTAAGTTAGTATCAATAAGAGCTTCAACCTCGTTAATTCTTATAATATAATCCTGAAATTTATTATATACAGTAGCATAAAAAATAACCATAGCACATATTAATACAACAATTATTATCATAATTAACAACAAAATTTCCATATCCTCACATCCTATATTAAATTATATCAAAAGTGCCACTCTTTTTCAAGAATTATAAATTCATTTTAAAATAAATTTAAGAAAAATCTTTAATAAAATTAATAGTTTCTTCAAAAGTAACAAAATCTAAATAAATCATAAGTATTAAATACCACTCACCTGTAGTAGGATTAGATACAATAATATGATCCCTTCCTGCTTGTTCAATAATACCCTCAAAAACTCTATCTTGCCATTTTTCCGATCCAGGAACAGTAACATGAAATCTAGCTTTTTTACCCTTATTAAGTCTAAGTATATTCTCAATGTAAGATTGTTCCATACTCATAGGAGTATAAGAAGTTTGCGTCTGTTCATAACTTGGAACTGACTGTTGATTAGGAATCGTATTATTATTAAGCCCTACACCTGGAAAAACAGGATTTTGATAATAACCATTATTCATATATAATCACCTCATTACAATATATGAAATCATTTTGACAGTATAACTAAAAAAATGTCAAATATTCTGCTCAAACTTTACATAATAAAGAAATAAAATTATAATGATAATGAGGTGATAACTTGAAAATAAAAGTAGGAGTATCTAATAGACATGTACATCTAACAAAAGAAGATAAAGAAATATTATTTGGAAAAGATTATGAACTAACTGTAAGAAACTATATTGATCAACCAGGACAATTTGCCGCTAATGAAACAGTTACATTAAAAACAGATAAAAATATAAAAGAAAATGTAAGAATTGTCGGTCCAACAAGAGGATATACCCAAGTAGAAATACTGGATATAGATAAAGAATATTTTGGTCTTAATCCTCCCGTTCGTAATTCTGGCGATCTAGAAAATAGTGAAAACATATGGATTATCGGCCCTAAAGGCAAAATTTATAAAAAAAGTGTATGCATAATTGCTAATAGACATATCCATATTAATACTAGAGATAAAAAAGATTTTAAAGAAGATCAAATCGTATCAGCAAAAATAAATGACAAAATAATAAATAATGTTCATATCAAAATATCAGATAATTTTGCTTTAGCACTGCATATAAATAAAGATGATGCACAAAATAATAATATCGAAAGTGGAGATATAGCCTTACTTAAGGAGGATTAACATGTTTATAGAGACCAAAAAAATAATAAAAAGATCAAAAAGAGAAGTAACTTATAAAATAATTACTTCTCTTTTTATTCAGCTTCTCGCCCTAATAATACCCGTATTCTGGAGTAATACCATAAACGAAGTAACCGAAGGAAATTATAAAATAGGTTATTATTTAATAATTATAACTCTTCTTTTATCTATTTTTTATTATTTATGGTCATACTTAAATCAAAAAATATGGTTTAAATTCTATAATAAACTATATATTGAATATACAAATATTACCATATCAGAAACAAAAAACATAAACAAAATAAATTTAGGAGAATATACCAATATATTAAACAATGATATAGATATAATATGTAATTTCTTAGGCAATTTAATAACAAGAATTCTTCAAATAATAGAATTCTTTGTAATTTATGCCTATTTCATAAGTTTTAATTTCACCATATTTATAATTACAATAATAGTATCAATTTTAATGATAATTATTTATTACAAAGCAAGCAAAACAGTACAAACACTAAACATCAAAAGAAAAATATCATTAGATAACAAAACAATTATGCTCCATAAACTATATACTGTATTATCTTCAAAAAAAAGCACTATAGAAAGTGTAAAAAATTTATTAAGCAAAGACAATAAAACATACTTGCGAGCAAATTATAACTACAATGTTATAATTCAAGGAATAATATACTTAGTATTGGGAATTATTGAATTAACCAAATACATAATAATCTTCTATGCCGTGTACTTGGTAAAAATAGGAAATATAGAAATAGGAACTATTTTATTAATATATAGTTATTATGATAAAATACTAACAAATTTCGAAGTATTAGGAACAATCACTGCTGACTATCAAAGCTTTATTGTATCATTAAAAAGAATAAATAAAATAATATCTAAAGAAGATGTTGTAAAATAATGATTATCATGTTAAAATACACATGTGATTCAAATGAAAAAAATATTAATAAAGATAATAAAAAAATATCAGCAAATCCCATTCAAATCCCATGACAGCTGCAGGTTCATACCTACATGCTCTAACTATATGTTAGAAGCTTTAGAACTACACGGTTTAATAAAAGGCTTATATCTAGGTATAAAAAGACTACTAAAATGCAATCCCTTTACCAAAAAAGAATATAAATATGACCCAGTACCAAGAAAATAGTATTAGGTCTTTTATTTATAAATAAAAAAAAGAAATATCAGTTCTTTAAATAACATAATGGCAGGGGATGAGAGAATCGAACTCCCAACAGTGGTTTTGGAGACCATTATTATACCATTTAACTAATCCCCTATATCTGCCACAAATAAATAATAACATAAATTAAAATATTTGTAAAGAACCAAATTAAAAATACAAATAGTCAATTTCTATTTGTATTCAATATTAATCATTTTAGCATGAACTGCAATTCTTTTAGTACCGGTATTATCACAGGTAGATAAAGTAAGTACCTTATCACTCTCATCAACAGAAACCCCAAAATCATATACACTTCTTTCCTTTATAGTATTAAGCCAACCACCAAAATCTTCATTATAAAAATTCGTTTTAATATAGTATACCTCAGGTTCTATTACATATATTGAGAAAACTTTCCATATTGTATTAGTATTAGGAGTAGATAGTTTAATATAATTATTATTACTATTATTCAAATATCCAGAGTGGAGCATTGAAGGAATAGAACCAAACATCGTTTTATTATTCATATTGTGACCATATATAATAGTATTTCTGCCAAAGTTAGAAAAATCATTTCTATAATCCCCAAAAATCCATCCACTAATATTATCAGTTTTATTAAAGGCATGATTTAAATAATAATTATTATCATCAGCTTGAACAACAGGATAATTAACCTTTGTTCCATCAACTTTAATCCAACCAACAGTATCAGAATTTTTTTGAATCAATTTATTAAAATCAACTTCCATAAAAGGTACAGACATATAATCCCAATAATCATTAGGATAGTAAACTCTTTTTCCATTAGAATTAGAAGTATTATTACTATTTTGTCCATTACTATTATTAGAGGTATTATTATTATTAGTGCTATTACCATTGCCATCCTCTTGTATATCATTATTTTGTCTATCTTCTTGTTCTATTATTTCAGTAGATCTAATAATATCATTAGATAAATATCTAATCTTAAGCCCCTGAACAGACCATTTACTAACCAAAAACACGCAAATCAAATAAACAGAAAAAGAAAGAACTACCATAGCTAAAGATAGCTTTTTTTGCCCTTTATTACTTTTAACTCTTCTATCTCTCTTATCCTTATTAAAAATATACATAATGCCAATAATAAAATATTTAGGAATTATAATAATAGAAGTAATAAGTCCAATAAAGAAGTACTTAAAAAAATTAATAATCATTTCAAAAACGGTAAACAAGCCAATAAAAAACATCTTAAAAATATTCATAAGCCCTCCTTATCCTTTTATATAAGTATATCACAAAATACTAAAAAGGTATAACAATATTATTGTATTTACAAAAAAAATATTGTATAATAACACCAAGGACGAAGGTGTATAATAATAATGGGTAATATTAAAGTAGGAGATAAACTAGAAATACACTGCTATAAACATAATGGGAAATTACATAGACAATGGGATGAAGCTGTTGTATTAGATATAAAAGATGATTATATCGTATTCGGAAACAAGAAAACAACAGTAGTTGATTCAGATGGTAGAGTATGGAATACAAAAGAACCAGCCATACTATATTTTTATAAAGATAGATGGTTTAATATAATAGGGCAACTAAAAGATTATGGAATATATTTCTATTGTAATATAGCAACACCAGCCATAATAGATGAAAATGTAATAAAATATATCGACTATGATTTAGACTTAAGAGTATTTCCAAATGGCAGTTTCAAAATATTAGATAGAATGGAATATCGCTATCATAAAAAACAAATGCATTACTCTAGTAGATTAGACTTTATATTAAAATATGAATTAAGAAATTTAATAGAAATGGTAAGAAGAAAAGAAGAACCATTCAATAAAAAAGCCATAGAAGAATATCATCAAAAATACATGCAAATAACCAAAGAAAAAACTACTAATAAAGAATAGAAAATTAGTAGTTTTTTCTTTACAAAAATAATGTTTTATACTATTCTATTAATAGAAGGTAGGAATAATATGCGAAGCAAATTAAAGAAAAAAGTAATAATAGTAATCATAATATTATTACTTATAACGTTATTAGGCTTAATATACTATTTTTGTTTCCAAAAAGAAAAAGAAATAAATCATAACGTATTATTCACATTAAATGAACCACTAATTCAAATAGTAGAATATGGCGAAGAATATCAAGAATTGGGAGCTAAAGTATTAATAGATAACATAGATAAAAGTAGTATGATAAAAATAGATAAAGAAAATTTAAATATAAAAGTATTAGGAGAATACAAAATAAAATATTATATTGTGTTTAATAATAAAGAATATAATTATTATAGAACAGTAAAAGTAGTAGATAAAACCACTCCTGAATTAACATTAGAAGGAAACACAAAAATAACTATGTTAGTAAAAGAAACATATAAAGAATTAGGCTATAAAGCTACTGATAATTATGACGGTGATATTACAGATAAAGTAATTGTAGAGAATAATATAATTGCAGAAAAAGAAGGAACTTATGAAGTTACGTATAAAGTATCAGATTCAAGTGGCAATACTAAAGAAGCAAAAAGAGAAGTAATTATAAAGAAACCTAATATAATAACTAAAGAAAATAAAGAAGAAAATAAAGAAAAAATAACAAAAGTTAAAGAAACCAGTTATAGTAACACTATAACAGTAAATAAATTTACAAATGATGGCATCTATTTAGAAGGATATGTGAAGAATTCAAATGGCAATTATAGAATAAACTTAATAGGAAGAGAAAACTATGCATTTGATATGGAAAGTATTAGCAGTAATAAGTACAAAGGAATTATAAAACTAGATAACATAGAGAATGGAGAATATACTGCATACGTGCAAAGCATAGAAAGCGAAAAATTATTAAATAAGCAAGACTATATCACAAAAATAGTAAGAAGTAAATTAGGAAATAAACTAGTAACAATAAACTATAATAACAATGATGAAGTTGGTATTAAAGTAGAAGACTTTAATTATTTATACGATGTGCTTATAGATCCTGGACACGGAGGCGACGATAGTGGGGCCTCTAATGAGTATATAAAAGAAAAAGAAATGAATCTTATTGTATCAAAATATGAAAAATGTAGGTTTGAAAGCCATGGTTATAAAGTTTATATGACAAGATATGATGATACATATGGAAATGGTCTTGGTAAAGCCGAAAAGCGTCTTCATAAAAGAGCATATGAAATCGGATATTATGGAATAGTAAGTAAAATAGCATACAGTAATCATCATAATGCAATAAACAATAAACAATATTCAGGGTATGAAATGCTGATGTCTGGACATTTAAGCAGCAGTAGTCTATATACAGAAAAAGAAATAGCAAACAAATTTAATAATATATATCCAGCTAGAGAATCCCATTTGAGGTTTTATGCTACAGATTATGATACAGAAAAGAAATATTCAATGTTATCATCTATGACATACAATTTTAAAGACAATTATGCAGTAAATAGAATACCATATCAATTATTTAATACTAAGACTATTATATATGAAGGATGCTACTTAACAAACAAAGAAGATTACAATTGGTATTGGAACGAAAAAAATTACATAAAAGTAAGTGAGGCCAAAATAGAATCCTACATAAATTTTCTAGGAGGAACATATAATCCAGACAATACATCATGTCTAAATTAAAGAAAGTGTAAAAGCTTTCTTTTAGCATTATTGGTGGTATTATATTAACAGTCGATGCAAAAAAGTATCGAGTTTGTATCTTTGAAAGAGAAAATGTAAACATTTTAACATTAAGCGCATATATTATATATGTATAAGAGATATTGTTAAACTGTTTTTTTATTTTGAGAAAAAAATCAAAAAAGTAAAAAAAATAGTTGACATTGTCGAATATATCTGTTATATTATTAATGCACTTGAGAAAAAAAGATGCAAAAAAGAAAAAGTTCTTTGAAAACTGAGCAAAATGTCAATTTGAGTAGCTAGGAAATTATAACTTATTGAATAATTAAAATTATTTATTTTTTTTGAGAGTTTGATCCTGGCTCAGGATGAACGCTGGCGGCATGCCTAAGACATGCAAGTCGAACGAGATGGCCCAGTGAAGGTTGCGTGCTTGCACAAGACTGAATCTGGATTCCCATCTAGTGGCAGACGGGTGAGTAACACGTGGGTGACCTACCTTTTCGTTGGGGATAACAGTTGGAAACGATTGCTAATACCGAATAAAATGTAAGAGTCAATTTTACATTGAAAGGAGCCTTTAAAGCTTCGCGATTAGATGGGCCTGCGGCGTATTAACTAGTTGGTGGGGTAATGGCCTACCAAGGTAACGATGCGTAGCCGAACTGAGAGGTTGAACGGCCACACTGGGACTGAGACACGGCCCAGACTCCTACGGGAGACAGCAGTTAGGAATATTCGTCAATGGAGGAAAC
>CAKPSW010000006.1 GCA_934183705.1 uncultured Bacilli bacterium
CTGTTGGTGAAGTGGCTTAACACATTGCCCTCTCAAGGCAACATTCATGGATTCGAATTCCATACAGGTCACCAATATTAAAAAACAAAGACTTAAAAAAGAGTCTTTTTCTTTCCCTTATTATTAATAAGGAATATAAAAGCAAAGGAGGAAATATGAAATTAAAAAGAAGAAATGAAATAGAAATAGAAAAACCCATTATATTACCACCATCTCCTAAAATAGAAACATTCCCCTTTATAAATGAACGCCATCGCCTTTTACTAGAAGAATTCTATACTATGCTAATAAAAGAAGCTAAAGAAGAATATCTCTCTTCTTTCTATCAAAATATAACATCCCTAATAATTGAAGAAAAAAGAGGCTTCATAAATACTCTAATAACACTATTTACCGCAGGAAGTTATGACTTTTATAACAACAAAATAAGTATTTATCCATTCCAAGAAAGATACTGTGATATTATAAAACACGAATTACTACATATGGCAACAAGAAAAAAAGATAAAGATAAATGTCATGTTGGTTTTCTTCAAGTTCAAAAAGAACTATACATCGGTAATACCTTAAACGAAGGCTATACAGAAATTATGTGTAAAAGAATACAAGATAATTATCAAATAAGTCCATCATATAAATACCCACTTATAATAGCCCAAATAATTGAAACAATAGTGGGTAAAGAAAAGATGAAAGAATTATACTTTACAGGAGATTTATACGAACTTACAAATATCTTAACTAAGTATAATACTAGAAGTAATGTTAAAGACTTCTTAATAGATACAGACTATATCTTATCTCCTTTATATAGAAAAGAATTATCAAATAAAGTAATAGATATAAATAACTTTATCTATGAAACATTTACTAATTGGTTAATAAAGGAATCTATAGATAAACCCCTATTAGAAGAATATAAATCCTTCATAGAATTAATAACTCAAGTATTAGAAATATATAATAAAGATATTATAAATAAAAATATAAAGTATAATACAGAAGCAGGTAAAACTAAAATAAAAATATTAAGCAAATAATATAAATAAAACTCCTGATAAAGTTAAAGATATAATAGCTTGATAAATCCTACCAATAAAATAATTACGATATCTAATTTTATCATCTAAAATACTAATTACCTGAAGATGAATAGATAAACCGCCAAAAGATAAAATAACCGAAGAGAGCATAACCTTATAAATATCCAAAATATTAAGTAAAGATAACGATCTTATTCCCATTGTCATTTCAAATAACCCATAAATAAAAGTTCTAATATAATCATTAAAATTAAAAATATAACAAATTAAACTACTAACTATCAAAAAAGAAGCAATAACCCCAGATATCATAAGAAGTGTATTTACACTTTTTTTAATACTATTAGAAAGAAGCGTTCCAAAACTTTGACAATTAACCTTTTTAGATATATACTTGTTATTAGTAGGAATATTTCTTCTTCTTAAGATAATACCAATTATAAAGGAAGAAATTATATTTGAAACAAGAATAATAACCCCATAAATATTATTCTTTAAATAAAATACCCCAACAGTTTCCAAGACAAACAAAGGATTAGCAAAATGACAAATATAAAGAAGATGTTCGCATTCCCTCTTAGAAATAAATCCCCCATCAAAAGAAGTTTTAATAGCTAAAGCATTATTAGGAAATCCCGCTATTAAAGATATTAAAATAGTTAAAACAGCTTCTTTACTAACATTAAAAATCCTCATAAAGAAATTAGTAATAAATCTAGGAACATATAAAACAAAATTAGCATTAATCAGAATTTCTGAAGTAACAAACATAGGAAACATTGAAGGAACTAAAGTATTAAACCAAATATAAAAAGAACTAATAACTATATTAGACACAATATCCCTATTAAAAAGAATAAAAATTAAAATAATAAAAGTAGTAATAACTATAATTTGATTAGAATATTTTTTCATAATAAATTATATGATATAACAAAGAAAAAATAATAATGGAGGCAAAATGAAAGACAAAATAAAAAAATTTCTAAAAGAAAACTATAAATTCATAATAGTATTAACTATATTAGTACTACTTATGTATATTCGCTTGCCATACTATGCTATGGCTCCTGGTGGAACAATAGATATAACCGATAGAGTAGTAATGGATAATTACAGGAGTGAAAGTAAAGGTAGTATAAATATGTTATATGTAAGTGAATATGAAATAACTCCTCTAACATATGTAATAGCTAAACTATCTTCATGGCAAATAGAAAAAGAACAAACAAGAAAAATATCAAATGAAACCATAGAAGAAATAAACGAAAGAGATAAAATAATGCGTGACAACTCTTTAGATATAGCTACGATGGTAGCATATCAAAATGCATCTAAAAAAATAGAAATAAAAGATAAAAAAAATATCATTATTGCTACTACTAGAGATAATGGTCTAAAAATAGGAGATATTATAGTCAAAGTAGATAATATAAAATGTAATGATATAAAAGAAATTCAAAATATAATCTCTAAAAAAGCTATAGGGGATGAAATAAAATTCACTATCATAAGAAATAACAAAGAAAAAGAAATAACTACCAAAGTATCAAAAGAAGGAAATACTAAAGCCGTTGGAGTAATAATAATAACTGAATATGAATATGATACAGATCCTCAAATAGATATAAAATTCAAAAACACCGAAAGAGGAGCCTCAGGAGGCTTAATGCTTACGTTAACAATATATAATGCCATAAGTGATGAAGATATCATAAAAGGACGAAATATCGCAGGTACAGGTACTATTTCCGCTGATGGTTCCGTAGGAGAAATAGATGGAATCAAATACAAAATAATGGGAGCAGCTAAAAATAAAATGGATATCGTCTTTGTACCAAGTGCTAACTATGAAGAAGCAATAAAAACAAAAGAAAAGTATAACTATAAATTAAACATTATTAAAGTTGATAACTTTAGTGAAGCTATCAAATACTTAAAAAATAATTAAAATATAGTATATCATAGTGATACTATATTTTTTTAATCTTAATTTTAAAATTTATACATTATCTCTTCCAAAATTACCAAAAATATATTATAATTAACTTATAAATAGGAGGAGTCGATATGAATAGAAAAAAAAGAAAAAATAATATAAGTAAAATAATATTAATAATAGTAATTATATTAATAATATTATTATTAGTATTAAAAGTAGTAGCCTTTCCTAAAAATACATCAAGTAAAACCAAAGAAGATTTAATGCCAAAACTAAATGATATTACTGAAGTAAATAATCTAATATCCAAATATTCTCTAGAAGCTAATATAACATATGATTATAGTGATGATATACCTAAAGATAAAGTAATATCTCAAAGTATAAAAGAAAATACAAAAATAGACAAATCTTCTAAATTAAATATCGTAATTTCCCTAGGTAAATTAGATAAAGAAAAACTAGCAAGTGATAATATCAATGAATTAGGTAAAGTACCAATAATGATGTATCATGGTATCAGAGAAAAAACATCTTCCTCTACTGGAACCATAGGAGGCAACGTAGACAAAGATGGTTATAATAGAACTCCATCTGCCTTTAGAGAAGACTTAGAATATTACTATGAAAAAGGCTATGAAATGATACGACTAGAAGACTATATAAATGGTAAAGTAACCACTTCATATGGTAAAAGTCCTATCATATTAACTTTCGATGATGGAAATGAAGATAATATAAAAGTTAAAGGAACAGATGAAAATGGCAACATAATTATAGATGAAAATAGTGCTGTAGGAATACTAGAAGAATTCAAGCAAAAACATAAAGACGTAAATGTAACTGCTACTTTCTTTGTAAATGGTGGTATCTTTAATCAAGAAGAATATAATGAAAAAATATTAAAGTGGATGACTGATAATGGATATGATATCGGAAATCATACTCAAAACCATCTTGATATAAAAAAATCAACATCTGAGCAAGTACAAAAAGAAATAGCTTATGTCTATGATAAATTAGAAAGTATCATTCCTTCAAAATACGTAAAAATAATAGCTCTTCCTTTTGGAAGCCCATACACCAAAGATGATCCAAATTTTAAGTATGTATTATCAACTACTTATAATAATAAAACATATAATACCGAAGCTGCCCTAAGAGTAGGATGGGAACCAGAAGTATCATGCTTTGATAAAACTTTTGATAAAACATTCCTAAAAAGATGTAGAGCATATGACAATAATGGTAAAGAATTTGATATAAAAATGGTCTTTAATATGTTAGAAAAAACAAAATATATATCCGATGGCAATCCTGATACCATTGTAATTAAAAGTAGTGATAAAGATAAATTAGTAGATACTGATAAGAAAGTAATTACTTACTAAGGAGGCAAAATAATGAAATTAAATAATAAAGGATTCGCTATAACTAGTGTTTTATATGGCCTTTTAATACTCTTTGTAGTATTAACAAGTACTTATCTATCAATGCTAACTACTAAAAAAAATAATATCGATAAAGTAACTAAAGACATTGAAGAAGCCTATAACCAAAAATTAGAAAGTGAAGGATAATATGAATAATATCAACAAAAAAGGATTTACCCTAATAGAAACATTAATGGTAATAGCCCTAATAGGAATAATATCCCTTATCCTAGTTCCAAATGTCATATTCCTAATCAATAAAAATAAAAAAGAATCATGTGAAAACCTAAAAAAGAATATCATTAGTGCCACTAAAATATATGTAAATGAAAATAAATACGATTTAAACTTCACTTGTGATAATACCATAGAGATCCCTATATCTACTCTAATAGATTTTGGAAAAATAAGTGGCGATATAAAGAATCCAATAAATGATGAAGATTTAACAACCAAAAAAGTAGAAGTAAAATTTAATTGTCAAACTAAACAATTTACATATAATTTTAATTATACTTGTGAGTAACTCTTGCAATAATCAAAAAAATATAGTACAATTATCTTAAGATAATATTAAGAAATACGGAAGGTGGAAATATGAAGTTAAATAGAAAAGGACAAACACTTGTGGAGTATGTACTTATTATATCATTAATTACTGTATTAGCAATTGGCGCAGTAAAAGTATTTGGCGGCTATCTTCAAGATGCTGTTACTAAAATGGGCTGTAATATTTCTGGTAAAGAATATGTAGAAGGCGACAAAATCGGAGCGGGTTATTGTTCTGGAGATGAAAATAAAGCTTTCAAATAGAATATAAATCGACACAATATTTATATTCTTTTTTTTATAATCAATATATGAAGATATATATTGATTTATTTTTTTTATTTAATACCATTATGGATATGATAATTATAACTTCAGTAAGTATATTACTAAAAAGAAATACTACTTATAAGAGAATAATAATATCATCACTAATAGGAGGATTATCATCTTTGATGATATTTACTAGTATAAATAAATTATTAATAGAGTTAATAACAATATTTATAATGGTCATAATAACATTTAAATATAAGAACATAAAGTACCTCTTAACAAACATTCTCTATACTTACATCATAAGCATCCTATTAGGAGGATTAATATACCTATTTAACTCTAAAGTAACCCTAAATATCTATCTCAATTATTTAGTAATAATAGTATTATCAATAGAAGTAATGACACTTTATATAAAAGAAGTAAAAAAACAAAAAAATACCTATAATAATTATTATAAAGTAGACATATACTTTAAAGATAAAGAAAAACTATCTCTAGTAGGCTTTTTAGATACCGGTAATAACTTATATGATCCATATAAAAAAAGACCAATAATTCTAGTAGATAAAAAGTACCAAAAAGAAGATAATTTTATCTTAGTACCATATCACACCATCTCTGGAGAAGGCCTTTTAAAATGTATTAAACCAGAAAAAATATATATCGAAAAAATAGGCTATAAAACAAATTTACTAGTCTCTTTCTCATCTAGTCCTAACCTAATAAATGGCGTTGAAGTACTATTACACAAAGAATTAATGAAAGGATGATAATATGTTAAAATTATTAAGAAAAATATTCAGTAAATTAAATTATCTATTTTATGTAGGAAGTAGTGATATACTTCCTGAACCACTAGAAAAAGAAGAAGAAGAAAAATACATAAATCTCTTTTTAAATGGCGATATGAAAGCAAGAGATAAACTAATTGAACATAACCTAAGATTAGTGGTCTTTCTAGCTAAAAAATATGAAAACACAAAAATAGATTTAGAAGACTTAGTATCAATAGGAACAATAGGCTTAATAAAAGGAGTAAATACCTATCAAAACGATAAAAATATAAAACTAGCAACTTATGCTTCTAGATGTATAGATAATGAAATTCTAATGTATCTAAGAAAAACCAAAAGAAAAAGAACCGAAGTATCCTTTGAAGATTCCCTATCATTTGATTCCGAAGGAAACGAACTTCATCTAGAAGATGTTCTAGGTACTGAAGAAGATATCGTTACTAAACCAATTGAAGATGAATTAGATAGATATTTAATGTATGAAGAAGTATCAAAACTAGAAAAAAGAGATAAAGAAATAATAGAGTTGCGTTATGGATTAAATGGTAAAAAAGAAATGACACAAAAAGAAGTAGCTAGCCTGCTAGGAATATCTCAGTCATATATATCAAGAATTGAGAAAAAAGTAATAAAAAAAATATCTAGTATTATAAAACTATAATGCTAGATATTTTTATAATTCTTCCTCCTCATATAAGAAATTATTATCATCCTTATTAAGAGATATAGAAATAATATCACTTCTTTCAGATAAATTTTTCATAATCTCACTATTAACATTATCATTTTTTTTATTACTAAAGATACAAAGCGAAATACTAACGTTACCATCTTTAGCATCATCAGTCTCTAAACTCTTAATAGAGGTCTTATTCTTCTTAGTAATATTCTCAATAACCTTAAGAATATCTCTGTCAGATCCTTCTTCACAAACAATAGTATAGTGATATAAATAATAATTAACATTACCACTTAAAAAATTAATTTTACTATTAACACTTCTTAAAATAATATTAGTAAACAAAATAAATAATGTTCCTATAGCAGCTTCAAAAATCAAATTAGCAGCGCAAAGAATACCAATAGCCGCACTACACCAAAGTGTCGCAGCGGTAGTAAGGCCCTTAACAGATCTATCATCCTTAATAATAACACCTGCTCCTAAAAAACCAATTCCCGCTACTACTTGCGCAGCCACCCTTGTCATATCAGAGTTAGGAAAAGCAAAGGAAAATCTAACAAACAAAAACGATCCCAAACTAACAAGTATAATTGTCCTAAGACCAACATTTCTTCTTCGGTATTGCCTCTCAATACCAATACAGCCACTAAGCAAAAAACAAGTTACAATCTGAAATAAAAAACTAATATAATCCTTACCCATATTTATCCTCCATAACAATTATAACAAAAATGACTAAAATTGTAAATAATAGTAGAATAAATAATAATAATCTGCTATAATAAAAGAAAGGAAATATATTTTATAAAATAACATATAAATAAGTAGGTGGTAAATATGTTATATACTTGGCTTTTAATAGTAGTATTATTAGGAGTATTAGAAATAATGACAACTAATTTAGTAAGTATTTGGTTTGTCATAAGTGGATTATTAGCAATGGTTATATCTCTTTTTACAGATAATCTCTATATTCAAATAGGAGTGTTTGTCCTCGTAGGAGTATTACTAATACCTATGAGTAAGAGAATATATAAAAAAATAAATACTAAAAAAGTATGCACCAATTTAGATAGAGTAATAGGTATGAAAGGCATAGCAACATCTGATATACTAAAAAACACTATTGGAGAAGTAAAAGTAGGTGGTAAACTTTGGTCTTCTTACAGTAGTCATGATATCAAAAAAGATGATTATGTAAAAGTACTAGCTATCGATGGTGTAAAACTAAAAGTAGAGAAATGGGAGGATTAATTATGAATGTATTTATTATAATATTAATTTTAGTGGTACTATTCGTTATACCAAACGTAATCATCGTACCACAAGCAAAAGACTATGTTATAGAAAGATTAGGTAGTTATTTAACTACATGGCAAAATGGATTACACTTCAAAATACCCTTTATTGATAGAATATCTAATAAAGTAACCCTAAAAGAAATAGTAAAAGATTTTGCTCCGCAACCAGTTATCACCAAAGATAACGTTACTATGCAAATAGATACTGTAGTGTATTTTCAAATTACCGATCCAAAATTATATACTTATGGTATTGAATCACCAATAAGTGCTATTGAAAATTTAACAGCTACAACCCTTAGAAATATTATTGGAGAATTAGAACTTGATCAAACGCTAACTTCAAGAGATATTATAAATTCTAAGATGAGAAGTATTCTAGATGAAGCAACTGATCCATGGGGTATAAAAGTCAATAGAGTTGAAGTAAAAAATATCTTACCGCCAAGAGATATTCAAGAAGCAATGGAAAAACAAATGCGTGCAGAAAGAGAAAGAAGAGAAAAAATTCTTCAAGCCGAAGGTGAAAAGAAGTCTAGTATCCTAATTGCTGAAGGTGAAAAAGAATCTGCCATATTAAAAGCCGAAGCTCAAAAAGAAGCTCAAATCAAAATGGCTGAAGGAGAAGCTGAAGCTCTACTAAAAATAAAGAAAGCTGAAGCTGACGGTATTAAATTATTAAAAGACGCCAAAGCAGACTCTTCAGTATTAGCTCTAAAGAGTTATGAAGCATTAGAAAAATTAGCCTCAGGCCAATCAACTAAAATAATTGTACCATCAGAAATGCAAAACCTAGCTACATTTGGTACTGTAATAAATGAAATGATTGATAAGAAAAATAAATAGGATGCTACTAGCATCCTTTTATTTTAAAAAGGGTAACATAAACTTATTCTTTACTATTAATCATAAATCAATTAAGTAAATATTGACTACTTACATTTTTCTTAGTATAATAATTGGCCAAAGGAGAGGCGTATTATGAAATTTATTGAGAATGACATTTTATATTATGAAGGAGAGCATGTTGTTAATATTATAGTTAATATGATTGAAAAATATGTTTATGCACCTAAAGAATCTTATGAAACAGACAATGATTATATAAGATTTTATGACTTAGGAAAAGGAATGGAATTTCAAGTTCCATCAGGATATAGATTAATTAATACTATTTATATGAACAAAAATCAATTATTATATACTTTAGTAAATGAAGTTCCTGTTATTGTAGAAGATAGCGTTTTTAGAAATGACGTAGTATTGGGTAAACCATATTTGAATGGTGGCATGAAACTTACTAAATATAAAAGAACATCACAAGCATAAATTTATATGATAGCAAGAAAAATATTAACACAACATAATGTTAATATTCTTTTTCTAATTCTACTATATTATAAGTTTTTTCTTTATATTATACTATAATTTGTAACATATGATTGATTTCTCTAGAACATTTTATTTACAATATCAACAAATCAATTGACAAAAAGACAAAAAAGTGCTATCATATTAACCAATTTCAAAGGGAGGTTTTATATTATGAAATTAAGAAATATTTTATTAACATTTTTAATAGCATTAATAACATTATTAGGAGTTAATGTTAGTGCAAGTGCTACTGCACCAAAAAACTATACTGTAAGATTCCAAGACTTACATAGATTATCAGGAGCCAATTACTTCAGCGGAATGAATTTCCACTTTTATTACAAAGTAAATAAAGATGGAAAAGTAATCTATTGTATGCAAAGAACAAGTGATGTCGTAGATTCTAGTGAAGTATATACCCTAAGTAAAGAACTAGGACCAGAGTACGCATATGTAATGGAAAACGGTTATCCAAACAAAAGCCTAACTGGTAATAATGATGAAGATTATTATATTACAGGTTTAGCCATTTGGTTCTTAATCAATCCAAATGATACTATATTTGAGCATTTTGACTTTACAAACAATACATATCGTGGTAAATATAGTAAAAACGTTGAAATAATAAATAAATTAGTAGTTGGAGCAGCATCTCATAAATATGCTAATCCAGAAGTAAAACTAAACTTATCAAATAACAAGTTATCACTAGATAGCTCAAAAGAATACTACATAAGTGATGCTATAACAATAACAGCATCAAATATAAAAGGAAATTATAATCTAAAATTAAATAATGCACCAAAAGGAACATTATTAGTGGACAAAAATGGTAATGAATACAAAAGTGGTAATGTAGTATATGTAAAAGTACCAGCAAAAAGTATTAACTCTATGAATGTAGATTTCTCATTAGAAGTTAGTGCTACTGGAGTAATAAATAAAGCATATCTATATGTACCAACACACTCTAGATACCAAACTACCACAGCATTATATCCAGAGAATAAAAACGTAAGTGATTCATTAAAACTAAATATCACTAAAGTATCAAAAGTAGAAATAAGCAAAGTAGATGCCACAACAGGAAATGAATTACCAGGAGCAAAACTAACTGTAAAAGATGCAAATGGAAACATCGTCGATTCTTGGACATCAACAAATGAAGTTCATGTAATTGAAGGATTAAAACCAGGAGTATATACCCTAACTGAAGAGATGGCTCCAGAAGGATATAAACTAAGTACTGAAACAGTAACATTTACCGTAAATAATGATGGTACTGTAGATAAAAAAGTAGTAATGTATAACGCACCTAAAAAGACTATTCTAATAAGCAAAAGAGACTTTACTACTAAAGAAGAGTTACCAGGAGCAAAACTAGAGCTTAGAAACGAAAAAGGCGATTTAGTAGAAGCTTGGGTATCAACAAATGAACCACATGCTATCGAAGGACTAGAGCCTGGTAAATATACCCTAACTGAAGTATTAGCTCCAGAAGGATACGAATTATCTAAAGAAACAGTAACATTTATCGTAAATGCTGATGGCGATGTAGATGGTGATATAATTATGTATAATAAACCAGAAACTATAGAAGTACCAAGTACTGGATCATTTAAAACAATTACAACATCCATAATAGGAATACTTATTATAGGATTAGGTTCTGCATTAATATACAGAAACTACAAAAAGAATAATGAGGAAATATAATTTAAAATACCAGATTGCAGCGGGAGTAATACTTGTTATAAGTGGTACTCTCGTTTTGCTTTCCGATTATATAAAAGAAAAAAGGGATGTTGTATTTAGTGAAATGAATCTAGCCCTATCAGGAGTAGTTACAAAAGATACTATTCCTAGTGGGGAAGAAGAAAAAGAAGAAATAAAAGAAATAAAAGAAGAAGATAATAACTATACATATGAAGAATATCTAGGTATAATAGATATACCTAAAATAGAACTATATAAGGGATTTTATAGCAAAACATCAAATCTAAATAACGTAAAATTCAATTTATATGTATTACCATCATCTAATTATCCAGATGTAGAAAATGGCAATCTAATTATCGCCGGACATTCAGGAAACTATAATAATAGTTACTTCGCTAATCTATATAAATTAGAAAAAGAAGATACTATAACAATTCATTACAATAATAATAAATATATATATCAAATAACAAATATATATACCGAAGAAAAAACAGGTAAAGTAAGAATATTCAGAAACAAAAACAAAACAACATTAACACTAATTACCTGTACTAAAGATGATGACTATCATCAAACAATCTATATTGCAGAGCTAATAAATAAAGAATAAAAATAAAAAAGGGGGTGAGAGAAATGACCTATTTAACAATATTAGAAAAATTAAAAGTATTACTAGATATTCTTTTAGATTATAAATTAATATTAATAAGTACTATAGTACTAATAATACTTACTATCTTATACCTAGTAAAATTATTAAATAAGAAAAAATATACCTTATCAATAATACTAACATTCATATTAACATTTACTATAAGTATAATAAGTAATTATAAAATACTATCTACTGTATTTGATAACTTTATGACAACATTCATAAGAGGAATATATTTTCCATCAATATATGCATATATAATTACTTTATTCGTAGTATTAATAGCCTTTATAATGACTATGTTAAGTACTAAATTACCTAAAAGATATAAACTAGTAAATATAATAACATTCATAATAAATAATATATTCTTAGCTATAGTATTAAATATCATAGCTAAAAATAAAATAGATGTCTTTTCAATAAACTCCCTATATACTAATACAAATTTAGTAGTAGTATTAGAACTAAATATAGGTATGATAATTCTATGGATATTATCTTTAATAGTATTATACCTAACAGATGCTATAACATTAAAATTAACTTCTAAGAAAAAGGTAAAACCTATAGATAATATTGCTATAAATACTATAGAAGATAACCATATAAAAGATCCTTCTCCTCTTATAGTAAAAAGAGAAGAAGTAGAAGAAAAGAAAGTATTACCACTAGAAGTAATAGATAAGAAAAAAGAAGATACAACTACATTTAATGATATATTAAATGGAAAATTAGAAGTCATCTATTATGATAATAATATAAATAATAAAGAATACAGTATAACAGATCCACAAAAGACATATGAAAGTAAATATAAACAAGCCGTATCAAATAATATTACCATTCAAGATATATTAACAACATCTCCTGAGGTAATAACTATTAAACCAAATAAAATAAAAGAAGAAGAAGAAAAAATAGAAGAAATAACAAAAAATACTAAAGTAAAGAATGCTAAGAATAGATTAAAAGTAAATACTGTATCATTAGATAGCTTATTAGAAGAGGTAAAAGAATTACCTAAAGAAGATATTAAAGAAGAAGTAAAAGAAGAAGTAGTAAATAAAGAAATAAAAGATACTACTTATACTATAGAAGATTATAAATTAATAGTAGGTATGTTAAAAGATATAAAAAATATTACTAGAAATAGTAATATAACTATAGAAGATGCTATTAATATAAGTTTAATATCTAATCATTCTATAGAAGATTGTTTAAAATTTAAAGAAATATTAGAAAGCAATTTAAACTAAAGTATGCCTCTCACACTTCGTTGTGAGAGGTTTTTAAAAGCCTATATATAGTCTTTTAAAAAATTTACTGGGCCAAAGTCTCTAAAATTAAAATAAATAATTGTCAAATAAATAAAAATATGCTAAAATTTAGATAGATAGAAAGGTAGGTGCCTTATAATGAAAAATAATAAAAGAATAGTTAACAATAAGTTAACTAGAGGGGTATTTACTTATTCTATAAGGGTTTAAACTATAAAAGTATATTAAAAAATATAAGGAAAACTACGGAAAGAGCTAATAGTAATATTAGTGTTTTTTCGTAGTTTTTTGGTGGTGATAATATGAATAAGAAAAAATTATATATGATAGCAGGAATAATACTATTAATTATATCAATAGCAGGAAGTGCATATTCTTATTATAGTTTAGTAGTGGTAAATGAAGATAGTGTATATGGTACCGCGAGTGGATCTGCTAGTATGAATTTAAAGGTAGAGAAGATATCTACTGGTGCTACTGGAAGTTTAATACCAGTAGATAATGATACGACAACTCTTACTAAAGCTGTAGTAGGAGAAGCTAACACTAACTTCGATGATAATAAAAGATGTATAGATAAGAATGGATATGCTGCTTGTCAAATATATAAAGTAACATTAACTAATAAGAGTAGTATAGATTTAGTTGTAAATGGAGGAGTCTCACTAAAGGGAGACGATACTCCAAATATAGAATGTGCTGTTATGTCTGATATAAATACAGTTGCAGATAATACTAGTTGTAAAGGAACCAAAACATTAGCAAATAACTATACAATAAAAGCAAATGAATCTAAAATATATTATATAATGGTATATGTAAAAAACTTAAACAAAGTACAAACAGATATAGGAGAATTTACAGGTACTATCTTCTTTAATGCCGATAATGGTGATAAATTAAAAGCAAACTTTGAACCAAACAAAGAACTTTTAGCAGACTATATAACTAACTTATATACTAATGCTAGTAAAACTCCAGTAGAAAATAACAGTATTACATATAACTATGCATCTAGTAAAAATCTAATGAACGATAGATTAGGTGGGACAACAACTTCACTAGATGGTGGTAATATAAGATATTATGGAGCAAATCCAAATAACTATATATATTTCAATTGTGAAACATATCCAGATACCAACTGTGAACTTTGGAGAATAATAGGAGTATTTGATGGTAAAGTAAAAATAATGAGAAATGAAAGTATAGGGCAATATTCATGGGATAGAAAGAAATATAGTATGAAACTGGGAACTGAATTTTGGGAATTACATGGCAAAAACGAGTGGAACGATGCCGATTTGATGAAATTACTTAATTCTGGGTATGAATCGGAGTCGGTAGGAGGAAGTCTCTACTATAATAGCGGGTCAGGCACTTGTTATAATTCAAATTCTGGTGCAACATCATGTGATTTTACTAGTACTGGAATAAAGAATAATGCAACAAGAAATAAAATAGCCGAAGTAACATGGAATTTAGGAGGATGGCATTGGAACAATAAGAGCACATATTCAAATCAAGTATATGAGTATGAAAGAGGAACTACTGTATATGAAGAAAGAAGTACAACATGGACAGGAAAAGTAGCACTTGCATATCCATCTGATTATGGATATGCCGTAGATTTTAATAAATGTTCAGAAAATTTAGGGAAATACTATATTAACTGTTATAATGAAAATTGGGTATATTCTATTTTCACCAACTCGGGTACAAGCAATGGTTGGTTTTTATCACCTGTGTCAACTAGCTCTGACTACGTTTGGCCTTTGAGCTCATCTGGCTATGTTGGCGCAAATTCAAATTTTAGTAGTTATTATACTGCATCCCATTTGTATAATGTCACTCCAACTCTCTTCCTAAACTCTACTGAAACTATAGTTGAAGGCACCACAGGTACAGAGGATAATCCATATAAACTAAATCCATAAGATATTTAAATCATAGACCTTAGGCTATGATTTACCTCTTAAGACTATAATAGGCTTAAGAGGATAAAAGAAGATATAACTATTCTTCTTTTTTCTTTAATAAATGTAAATAAAAATGACAAGTATCTTGATTGAAACTAGTATTTATAGTATAATTAGTATGAATTAAGTAGAAAGAGTGATAGTATGACAGCAAAATATGATGAAAGTTCAATAAAAATACTAGAAGGTTTAGAAGCAGTAAGAAAAAGACCAGGTATGTATATTGGATCTACTGATAAAAGAGGATTACATCATCTTGTATGGGAAATAGTTGATAACTCAATAGATGAAGCATTAAATGGCTATGGTAACCATTTAAAAATAGTATTACATAAAGATGGTTCAGTAAGTGTAACTGATAAAGGAAGAGGTTTGCCAGTAGGTATGCATTCATCTGGAAAATCAACTCCCGAAGTAATATATACAGTATTGCATGCTGGTGGTAAATTTACTGAAGGTGGTTATAAAGTATCTGGAGGACTTCATGGAGTAGGTGGATCAGTTGTAAATGCCCTAAGTAGTGTTATGGAAGTAGTAACCAGAAGAGATGGTGGAGAATACTATATCAAATTTGAAAACGGTGGTAAAGTAGTAGTACCATTAAAAAAAGTAGGAACAACAAATAGAACTGGAACCACTGTAAAATTCAAACCAGATCCTGCTATCTTTCCAGTAACAACATTTAGTTTTTCTACTATATGTGAAAGAATGCAAGAGAGTGCCTTCC
Organism: uncultured Bacilli bacterium; assembly: GCA_934183705.1. The sequence continues at coordinate 15,764 of CAKPSW010000006.1, forward strand.
TTATTAGTGGACTTACAATAGAAGTAGTAGACGAAATAGAAGGAAGAAGTGAAAAATTCTTATATGAAAATGGTTTAGAAGCCTTCTGCGAATATCTAAATGAAGGAAAAAACACTCTACATAAACCACTATGTTTTACTTCTAGTAAAGACAAAATAAACGTTTCAGTAGCTATGCAATATACCGATAGCTATTCTGAAAACATAGTATCATTTGTTAATGATGTAAAAACAAGTGATGGAGGTACTCATGAAGTAGGTTTTAAAACCGCTATTACAAAAGTATTAAATGATTATGCAAAAGCTAATGGCTATTTAAAAGGAAAAGATAAAAGTTTTGATGGCTCTGATGTAAGAGAAGGATTAACCGCTATTATATCAGTTCAAATACCTGAAGATTTATTACAATTTGAAGGACAAACCAAAGCCAAGTTAGGAACTCCCGTAGCTAGAACTATCGTAGAATCAATAACATCAGAAAAATTAAAATACTTCCTAGAAGAAAACAAAACAGTAGCTACCGGAATAATAAATAAAGCATTAAAAGGTAAAGAAGCAAGAGAAGCCGCAAGACGTGCTAGAGAAGAAACAAGAAAAGGCAAAGATACCAAAAAAACAGAAAAACTATTATCCGGTAAATTAACACCAGCTCAAAGTAGAAAAGCCAGCGAAAAAGAACTCTTTATCGTAGAAGGAGATTCAGCTGGAGGTTCTGCAAAACAAGGAAGAGATAGAAAAACTCAAGCTATCTTACCACTTCGAGGTAAAGTATTAAATACCGAAAAAACAAGAATGGAAGAAATATTCAAAAACGAAGAAATAAATACTCTAATATATACTATTGGAGCAGGTGTTGGAGCGGATTTTAATCCAAAAGACATAAATTATGGTAAAGTAGTAATTATGACCGATGCTGATGATGATGGAGCACATATCCAGTGCTTACTTCTTACATTCTTCTATAGATATATGCGTCCTTTAATAGAAGAAGGACATCTCTATATAGCCATGCCTCCATTATATAAAGTAAGTCATGGTAGCAAACACATCTATGCTTGGACTAATGAAGAATTAAAAGAAGAAACAAAAGGAAAAACAAACTATAGAGTTCAAAGATATAAAGGACTAGGTGAAATGAATGCTAGTCAACTTTGGGAAACAACTATGAATCCAGAAGAGAGAAAACTAATCAAAGTAAATATAACAGATGCCGCTCTAGCAGAAAAAAGAGTATCCGTATTAATGGGAGATTCAGTATCACCAAGAAAAACATGGATAGAAGAAAATGTTGTTTTCTCATTAGAAGATGACTACAAAATAGCTTAAAGTTTTATAAACTATACAAAAAGTCAAAAAGGCAATATAAAAATCTTGACAATCCTAGTGATATTGTTATTAATAAACTAGCAAAATCCCGCGAGTTTAAAAATGATAACTATTTTAGCAAATGATAACAATGTTATAGAAATAACAAAATTAAATAAGCAAAAATTAATTGGTTATGCAAATAGATAAGTATTGTATGACTAAAGAAATAGAAAAATAACTTAAGGAGGAAATATGAAAAAAAGAATTCTAGGAGCTGCTATAGTCCTAATAGTCCTAATAACATCTATCCTTTTAGGAGATATCCCTTTTGCTATAACAATATCACTAGTGGCATTATTAGGATTAAAAGAACTTATAGATATAAAATATAAAAATAAAGATATCAAAGCAATAAAAATATTATCATCAATTTCTATGTTATTAATATTATTTAATAATACATTGTATACTCTAGATATAAAAGTATTAATATATCTGCCAATATTAATATTAATACTTCCAGTAGTATTTTATAATAATAAAGAAAAGTATAATATAAATGATGCCTTTTATTTCTTAGGAATAACATATTTCTTATCATTTGCCTTTAGTAATATAATCACTATGCGAGAGTTAAGTATTCATAAGTGTATATATATATTTATAATATCTTTTATTACAGATACGTATGCTTATATAGGTGGTATGTTAATAGGAAGAAAACACTTTACTACAATATCACCTAAAAAAACAATTGAAGGTTCCCTAATAGGAGCCTTAACAGGTACATTTATTGGAAGTATGTATTATATAATGTTTATAAATGACCTATCTATTATAAAGATAATTATATTAAGTATAATATTAACTATCCTTAGTGAATTAGGAGATTTAGTCTTTAGTAGTATAAAAAGATATTTCGGTAAGAAAGATTATTCAAATTTAATACCAGGTCATGGTGGAATATTAGATAGATTCGATAGTGTAATATTTGTAAGTTTAGGTATGGCACTATTACTTAGTATTTTATAAGGAGGAAAAATAATGGGAATAATATGGTTTATAGTAATTTTAGGGGGAATAGTATTAGTACATGAATTTGGACATTTTATCTTTTCAAAAATATTTGGAGTATATGTATATGAATTTTCAATAGGAATGGGACCTAAATTACTTCACTATAAAAAGAAAGGTGGCGAAACAGAATATTGCCTAAGATTAATTCCAATAGGAGGTTTCGTATCTTTAGCAGGTGAAGATGCCGATGATAACAGCAAAATACCAAAAGAAAGAATGCTATATAGCAAACCAGTATGGCAAAGATTTCTTATTATGATAGCGGGAGCAATGAACAACTTCATAACAGCTTTTATATTATTATTTTTAATAGGTTTAATATGGGGAAGTGTATCAACTAAACCACTTATAGATAGTGTAAATCCCGAATATCCAGCTTTCACAGCAGGTATAGAAAAAGGCGATACTATCATAAAAATAGATAATCACAAAATATCAAGTTGGAATGAAGTACAATTGTATATAGGAATAAGTGAAGGAAAAGAAATGACATTCACCCTAAAAGATGTAAACAATAAAGTAAGAGAAGTAAAAGTAACTCCAGAGACCATTACTAATGAAGAAGGAAATAAAAGTTACATAGTAGGTATAAGCTTAGATAACACAGTAAAACATGGCTTTACAAATGCTTTATCTTATGCTGGAAATACTACTGTATCTTTATATAAATTAATGCTAACTACATTAAAACAACTCTTTGTAGGAGGAGTATCAGTAAAAGACTTATCAGGACCAGTAGGTATCTATACCGTAGTGGACTCTCAAGCAAAACAAGGAATCCAAAGTATAATATACTTAATGGCATATTTATCAATGAATGTAGGAGTAATAAACCTATTACCATTCCCAGCTTTTGATGGAGGAAGAGTATTATTCCTAATAATAGAAAAAATAAGAAGAAAACCAATAAAAAGAGAAGTAGAAGGAATGGTAAATACTATTGGATTTGGCCTATTAATGCTCCTAATGATATATGTAACATTTAATGATATATTAAGATTATTCTAAAGAACTACTAAAGTTCTTTTTTCTTTTACATAAATATAAAAAAGTACCAAATGGTACTAATATTAACTATTAAAATATTTACCCTGATAAGTATCTCTTCTCTTCATTTCTTTATCAATATCATTTAAAACACAAAACTTCTTAACAAGCCATCTAGGTTCTACCAAAGTATTAATATCTGGATCAGCAGTAATTCTATGAATTACTATTTTTTCATCTAAAAGTTCTAACTGTTTAATAACAATATCAATATATTCATCTTTAGTTAAAATATGAAACTTATCTTTATTATATAAAATCTCTAAAGGAGTATCTTTAATAATATTAAGCATATGAATCTTAATACCTTGAATATCAAGCTTATTAAGATGTCTTACAGTATTTAACATATCATCTTCATCCTCGTAAGGGAGTCCATTAATAATATGTACTACCACATTAATATTTCTATTCCTAAGTTTTTTAACCATATCATCAAATTCCCCTAAAGTATGTCCTCTATTAATAAGAATAGAACTATCTTCCTTAGTAGTTTGAAGTCCTAGCTCAATAGTTAAAAAAGTTCTTTTAGACAACTCTTCTAAGTAATCTAAAACATCATCACTAATAGCATCACATCTAGTAGCAACATCAAGACCAATAACATTATCTATACCCAAAACACTCTCATATTTTTCCTTTAATACACAAAGAGGAGCATAAGTATTAGTTCTAGCTTGAAAATAAGCAATATACTTAGCATTAGGCCATTTTTTAGCAAGTACATCTTTAACATCATTAAACTGATCTACTAAACTCTTACTAGGATTACCACCAAATTCACCAGCTCCACTTTTAGAACAATATATACATCCACCATATCCTTTTGTACCATCAATATTAGGACAAGTAAAACCAGCATTCAAACTAATCTTACATACCTTAGAATTAAATTTATTTCTTAAGTAATAATTAAGAGTATGATATCTTTTATTATCCAAAGTATATTTAAACATCAAATCACCCAATCAATATTGTATCATAAAATAAATAAAATACATACTAATAAATGGTGATAACATGAATAATATAAAAAGATATGATATATTCATACTGATATCTACTATAGCAAGAAATATAGTAGAAATATTCTCTTCAGTATTATTATATAAAATGGGCTATTCCCTAAAAGATATTCTCTTATTTTTTACTATTTTATATTTTACTGGAGGAGTAACTAGTATTATAGTTATATATCTAACTAAATATATAAATGCCAAATATATATTAATACTATCAAGTATAATATTCAGCCTAAGTTTCTATTTTATGTCTACAATGGATAAAACAATTAATAATCTAATAATATTTAGTATAATATATGGAATAACATCTTATAGTTATCACAGCCTAAGACACTATTTTGCAATAAAAACAATAGATAAAGAAAGAAAAAAAGAAATAGGAAGTATCCTAATATTTAGTAATATAGGCCTAATAATATCCCCAATACTAGTTAGTTATGTAACAAAAAAACTATCACTAATAATTCTTGCCATAATAGTAATAATCCTATCTATATTAGCTATCTTACCATTATTCAAATTAAATATCAAAGAAGACAATAATATAATAAAATACCAAAAAATCGAAAAAAACAAATTAAAATTCTTTATCTTAGAGCAGGCTAAAGTAATTAATCTCTCTCTAGAACCATTATATTTATATCTATTTATAAATAGTAAGATAGAATATGTAGGTATATTTAATACTATTATAGGTATATCATCATGTATATTTATCTATTTCTTTATAAGAAAAGTAAATGATAAAAAATATTTTAAATATCTAAATATAATATTTTGTCTAATACTATTACTTAAATTAAATATCACTAATAAATATCTAATATTAGTAATAGGTTTTCTTGAAGGACTAGGTATTAAAATGTTTGAAATAGTATCAGCAGAAAATATCTATAACATAAATAAAAATACCAATATAAAAGGTTATGTCTTACTAGTAGAAATAATATTTTGCATAACAAGAAGTATCTTCTGCCTGATAGGCTATTTCATAAATAACATAAAAATAATATTATACTTAACAATAGTACTAATCTTTTTTGTTGGATTTGTTAAAAGAGATAAAAATAAAGACTGTTAAAAAATGTAAAATAAAACCTAAATATTGACTAAAATCAACATTTAATATATAATTATTCTAGAAAGATGTGATTATATGAAAAGAAAGTTAATATTTATTTTTATAATAATGAGTATGATATTTATTCCAAGTTATCAAGCAGAAGCTAAAACATTAAGACAATTACAAGAAGAACTTGATAAATTAGAAAAATCATATAATGAAAACAAAAATAAAAAGAAACTTACTGAGTCTGAGATAAATACACTAAATTCTCAAATTAATAATATTAATACTAATATTATTAATACTAAAAATGAAATAAAAGTATCACAACAAGAAATAATAAATAATCAAAATGAAATAGAAGCCAAAAGTGACGAAACAGATGAATTATTAAAATTTCTTCAAATATCACAAGGTGGAAATGTTTATCTAGAATATTTATTTGAAGCAGATTCATATACTGATTTTATATATAGATATTCAGTAGTATCACAACTTACTGGACATAATAATAAGATAATGGATGAATTAGAAAGATTAAATAAAGAGTTAGAACAAAAGAAAAAAGACCTTGCTGAAAAACAAGCTACATTAGAAAAACAAAATAATGAATATAATGCCAAAGTAGTGAAATTAAGAGCAAATTTAAATATCATTGACCAAGATGGAGCCACTATTGAAGAAGATATCCGTGATGGAAGAAAAGCAATTAACTATTATAAAAATATGGGCTGTTCTTTAGATCAATCCCTTGATGCATGTGTTAGTGTTCAATATTCTGGTAACTGGCGTTATCCAATAGCCTATGGCACCGTATCATCATTATATACTGGCAAAGCAGAAAGAACCGACTGGCCTGCTGGTGGACCACATCATGGAATTGACTTAGTTAATGATGAAATATATGGAATGCCAGTTTATGCTGCTGCTGATGGTACTGTTGGTACAGCAAGATGGATAACCGGCGGAGGTCACGCTGTCTATATATATCATAATGTTGGCGGCAAGAATTATACAACTGTATATATGCACTTATCCAAAATAGCGGATGGCATAAAACAAGGAACAAAGGTTACTAGTGATACCGTTGTCGGTTATGCTGGAAATACTGGTGGAGATTATGGAGCACACTTACACTTTGGTGTTGCACATGATTGGCGTATTCCCGGAGACGATTTTAATAAGGGATCTATAGATCCAAAAGAAATTTTATACTTCTCACCAGGCTTGTATGGACCAAATTTTTATAGAAAATAAAGGGCATTATAAGCCCTTTTTAACTAGGAGGATGCTATGAAAGGATTAACAAAATACGAAGTAGAATATAGAAGAAACAATGGCTTATCAAATGAAGAAAAAATAAAATATACAAGAACTACAAAAGAAATAGTTCTGTCAAACTGTATAACACTATTTAATATTTTAAATATATCACTATTTATATTAGTATTAACAACAGGTTCAATACAAAATACATTATTTGTAGGAACAATAATATTCAATACAATAATAGCAATATATCAAGAATTAAAAGCCAAAAAAATATTAGATAATATTAAAGTAACTAAAAAAGATACAATAGTAGTTATAAGAGATGGAGAAAAACAGACTATCAAAAAAGAAGAATTAGTTCTTGATGATATCGTTTATATCTCATCAGGAGATTCAGCCTTAACTGATTTAGAAGTATTAAAATCAAGTAGTCTAGAAGTAGATGAAAGTATAATAACTGGTGAATCTGATGCCATAATAAAGAGAAAAGATGATAAAATAATGTCAGGATCAATAATTACTAGTGGTAGCGGTTATGCCAAAGTAATAAGTGTAGGAAAAAATAGTTATGCTAGCAATCTAATAAAAGAAGCATCTGAAGTAAATGATAACTCTTCATACTTACAAAGAACAATTAATACTATCCTAAAAATAGTAACCGTATTAATTATTCCTGTAGGAATACTATTATTTATAAGCCAATACTTTCATAGTAATCAAACATATAGTGAAGCAATATTATCTACCGTAGCGGGTATTATTGGTATGATACCAGAAGGATTAGTATTATTAACATCAATAGCCTTAACCGCAGGTGTTATAAAAATGGCTAAGAAAAAAGTTATCATTCAAAAATTACATGGTATTGAAGTACTATCATGTACAGATGTATTATGTTTAGATAAAACAGGAACAATAACCGATGGAACAATGTCAGTAGTGGATACCATAGTATTAGATAAAAGAGTAAATATAGATAATATTATAGCTAATATTAATACTGAAGAAGGAAATAATTCAACAGACATAGCCTTAAAAAATAAATATGGTATAAAAACAGATTTAAATGTTACAGATAGAGTACCATTTAGTTCCGCTAAAAAATGTAGTATAACCACTATTGATAACACAAAATATTATTTAGGAGCCCTAGAATATATAACTGATAAAGAAATAACTGATTATGAACAGCTTGATAAATATATAAAAAAAGGCTATAGAATAATAACATTAGCTAGAGAAAAAGAAAAAATAGAAGTATTAGCATTCATAATAATAAAAGATAATATAAGACCATCAGCAGGAGAAACATTAAAATACTTTAAAGAACAAGGTGTAGAAATAAAAATAATATCCGGAGATAATCCAATATCAGTATCAAATATATTAAGACAATTAGATTTTGAAGGATATGATAAATATATAGCAGGACCAGACTTACCAAAAGATTATGAAGAATTAATAACAGTAGCCCATGAAAAAGTAATCTTTGGCAGGATGACTCCAAAACAAAAACAAATGGTAATTAAGGCTTTAAAAGAAGATAATACCGTATCCATGATAGGTGATGGAGTAAATGACGTATTAGGATTAAAAGAAGCTGACTGTGGAATAGCACTTCAAAATGGTGTAAATGCCGCTAGAAGTGTATCTGAAGTAGTACTAACAACAAGTGATTTCTCAGTATTACCAGATATAGTAAATGAAGGTAGAAGAGTAGTAAATAATATTGAACGTGTAGCGGCTATGTATTTAATAAAGACAACATATTCATTTCTATTATCCCTATTATCAATAGGATTGACATATGAATATCCATTCTATCCAATTCAATTATCACTAATAAGCTCAGTATGTGTAGGAATTCCATCATTCTTCTTAGCCTTAGAACCAAACTATAACAAAGTAACTAAAGGATTTATATCAAAAGTATTTAGAAACGCTCTTCCAAATGGAATGACAGTAGTAATAAACATCTTTATAATAATAATGTTTTGCACAGTTTTCCATAAAGACTTCGAAAATTATCGTTTAGTAGTGGTATCATTAACAGGCTTTATAACATTAAGACAACTATATACAATATGTAAACCATTAAACTTATGGAGAAAAATACTACTAATATTTTGTATAATATCCTTTTTAGAACTATTAATTTTACTTCCAGACTTGTTTTTAGTTTCAAAATTTGGTATAGTAAGTATCATCTTTATTTCATCACTTGCCTTTATAGATACTTATATAATAGACTTTTTACAGGAAATATATGACAAAGTATTAATAAAAGTAAGGAGTATAAAAAATGAAATCAAAGAAAGAAAAGAAAGAAAAAAACATTCCTAGAATAATATGGGTAACAGGCATATATCTAATATTAATAATAATACTGGTGCTTGTAGTTATCTATAAAGTAAAATACGAGAGGTAGTGATAACATGTTTGTTGATGAAGTAGTAATAGACCTTTTAGCAGGTACAGGCGGTAATGGCTGTATGGCATATCGAAGAGAAAAATATATCCCCATGGGAGGACCATATGGCGGTAATGGCGGTAAAGGATCTGATATAATATTTAAAGCAGATGAAGGACTAAAAACACTAATAGATCTACGTTATCAAAAAAAAATAAAAGGAAATAACGGAAATAACGGTGAAGGAAAAAATAAAAATGGTAAAGATAGCGAAGATGTCATTGTAAAAGTACCCATAGGAACTACCATAAAAGATGCCACTACTGGGGTAGTAATAGCAGATCTAACTAAAAATAATGAACAAGCTATAGTAGCCTATGGTGGTCGTGGTGGAAGAGGAAACGTAAGTCTTTCCACTAGAAGTAACCCATGTCCATCATATGCCGAAAATGGTGAGCCAGGTGAAGAGAGAAGAGTACTAGTAGAACTTCGTATGATAGCGGATGTTGGATTAGTAGGTATGCCAAGCGTTGGAAAATCAACAATATTATCAATGATATCTAATGCCAATCCCAAAATAGCCAGTTATCATTTTACAACCCTATCTCCTAACTTAGGAGTAGTAAAAACCAAAGATAATACCTTTGTTGTAGCGGATCTTCCAGGATTAATCGAAGGAGCCTCCTCTGGAGCAGGTCTAGGCCATAAGTTCCTAAAACATATAGAAAGAACTAAAATAATAGCTCATGTCATTGACATGGCTAGTGAAGAAGATAGAGATCCATATGAAGACTATGTAGCTATAAGACGTGAATTAGAGGCATTTTCTCCTCGCTTATTAACAAAACCAGAAATAATTGTTGCTAACAAAATGGATGGCATAAACGCCAAAGAAAACCTAAAGAAATTCAAAGAAAAAATAAAAAACAAAGAAATATATGAAATAAGTGCTATCAAAAATGAAGGACTAGATAAAGTAATAGATAAGTTATCAAACTTAACTAAAACAGTAGAAAGAGAAGAGTTGTTTTCATCTTCTGTAGAGGAGAGTCATGTATTATATAAATTCAAAGAAGAAAAACCATTTACAATAATAAAAGATAATGATACTTATACGATAAAAGGAGATACTATAGAGAAATTATTTAGAATGACCAATTTTAATACAGAAGAAGCTTATGAAAGATTTTCAAACAAATTAAGAAAAATGGGTGTTGACGAAGAACTAGAAAACCTAGGTATTAAAGAAGGAGATACAGTAAGAATATTAGATTTCCAGTTTGAATGGACAAGATAATATATTTCCTTTTAAGCTAGTATCTTAATAAGTAAAGCGGAGCCTAATGTCTCCGTTTTAATATATAATAAAAAAAGAGAAATTCTCTTTTTAATTATCTATATCTTATTAGTTTAAAAGGATTATCATAAATATCATAACCATCTCTACTAATCTTTGCTACTACTCCTTTTAAAAGTTCTATCTCATCATATCTATCCTTCATATTAAGACTATCAAGAACATCCCTATAAGCATTACACCAAGATAACTTCTTACTATTTTTATAATTAACTAATCTCTCAACAATTAATACAACATCATTCTCCATAATTACCCTCCTTCTGTTATTATATTATAAAAATCACGTAATTAATGTAAACTATTAGGTTACATTAATACTACAAATACTACTAAACAAATATTTACTTATTTTCCTTTATTTGATATAATTAACTAGGATGGTGACTAAGATGAATTACATAACAATAGATAACTTCTCTGGACCATTAGATCTATTACTGCACTTAGTAAAAGAGTCGAATATTGATGTACTAGATATCAAAATAGAAGAAATTACAGATAAATACTTAACATATATTAAATCACAAAAAGAGTTAAATATCAATATATCTTCATCATATTTAGTACTTTCTGCAGAACTTATGTACTTAAAATCCAAATCATTATTACCCCAAAGTAAAAATAATGAAGAAGAAGATAGTGAAGAAATAACAAGAGAAAAACTAATAAATAAACTATTAGAATACAAAAAATATAAAGAAGTAACATCAGTATTCAAAACTCTAGAAGAAGAAAGACAAAAAATATACATAAAAGGCCCAGAAAAAGTAGGAGACTACATAGAAAATAATTTAAGTGGTGAAGGAGAAATAGAAGACCTAATGGAAGCATTTAAAAAGTTCTTAGAAAGAAAAGAACTAGAAAAACCAATGGAAACCACTATAACAACAAAAGAATACTCGATCAAAGAAAGAAAGAAAAATATAAAAAATATTCTAAGAGAAAAGAAACAAGCCACTTTAGAAGACCTAATAGAAGAGTATAACAAACCATATATCATTGTTACGTTTTTATCTATCTTAGAGATGGTAAAAGAAAAAGAAGTAATAATAAATCAAAAAAATAACTTTAAAAAAATACTAATAGAATTGAGGAATTAATATGGAAGGAATAATAGAAGGACTATTATACGTCCAAGGAGACTTAGGATTAACCATAAAACAAATAGAAGATATCCTAGAAATAACCGAAGAAGAAGCAAAAAAACTAGTATTAAGCCTAAAAAACTATTATGAAGAAGATAATAGAGGATTAAGAATAAACTATCTAGGTAATACTATAAAACTAACTACTAAGGAAGAACATCAAAAATATTATCAAAAACTACTAGAAGATCCAACTTCTAGAAACTTATCACAATCAGCCTTAGAAGTATTAGCAATCATAGCATATAACGAACCAATCACTAGAGGAGATTTAGAAAATATGCGTGGAGTAGATTCAACCTATGTATTAAGAAGACTATTAGCTAAAGGACTAATAAAAGAATGTGGAAAATCAGATCTACCAGGAAGACCAATATTATATAAAACTACTGATGATTTTTTAGATTATTTTGGACTTGCTTCTATAAAAGATTTACCTAATATCGAGTTATTAGAAGAAGATAATAGTCCTAAAGACTTATATACTTCTATATATAAGGAAGGAGATAATGATGGAAGAGAGAATAATAACTAGTAATTTATTAGATGAAGATAGAGAATTATCCATAAGACCAGAGTCTCTTGATGAATATGTTGGTCAAAGTGAAATAAAAGAAAATCTAAGAGTATTTATAAAATCTGCTCTTATGAGAGAAGAAAGTCTAGATCATATATTACTATATGGCCCTCCAGGATTAGGAAAAACAACTCTAGCATATATAATAGCTAATGAGTTAGGAAGTAATATCAAGACCGCTAGTGGTCCTTCTATAGAAAAAACAGGTGATTTAGCAGCAATATTATCAAGCTTAGAAGAAGGAGATGTTTTATTCATAGATGAAATACATAGAATACCAAGATATATCGAAGAAGTATTATATCCAGCTATGGAAGATTACTATCTAGACATTATCGTTGGAACTGAAGGTTCATCAAGAAATATCAAGATAAATCTTCCCCATTTTACTTTAGTAGGAGCAACCACTAGAGCAGGTGATTTATCAAGCCCATTAAGAGATAGATTTGGTATAATATCAAAATTAAATTACTATACCGAAGAAGAATTATATAAAATAATAAAAAGAACATCAAAAGTATTAGATACACCAATTACTGATGATGCCGCTCGTGAACTAGCCAAGAGAAGTAGAGGTACTCCAAGAATAGCTAATAGACTATTTAAAAGAGTAAGAGATTTTGCTTTAGTATACTCAGGTGGTATTATTAATGAAGAAATTCTAAATAGTTCATTAGATAGATTAAAAGTAGACAAAAGTGGTTTAGATGAAACAGATAGAATACTACTAACTGCTATTATTGAAAGATTCGGTGGTGGACCAGTAGGTTTAGAAGCTCTAGCTTCCTCTATTGGAGAAGAATCATCTACTATAGAAGATGTCTATGAACCATATTTATTAAAAGAAGGTTATATAAAGAGAACACCTAGAGGTAGAGTAGTAACAGATAAAACATATGACTATTTAAAAATAGAAAAATAAAATATATCCCCTTAAGCCTAAAGTCTTAAGGGGTATTTCAAAGCCTAAGGTCTTTGAAATAACAATTATTTTTTTGTATGAATATTATTGAGAAATATTAAAATTAATATAAAACTATTGACAAATAAATTTTAATATAATATATTTATTATGACATTTGCGAAGAAAAAACCATATATTTAATAGCCCGATGAAACTACATATTTAAAATATGTGGCTTTTTTGCGTTGTCAGAAAGGATGTGATATAAAAATGTCATTCATCAAAGTTGATAACATAACAAAAACTTTTAAAGTAGCCAAAAGAAATAGTGGACTAAAAGCTGCTTTAAAATCATTTTTCAAAAGAGAATACAAAGAAGTAGAAGCAGTAAAAAATGTATCTTTTGAAATAAAGAAAGGAGAGATAGTAGGTTATATTGGTCCTAATGGTGCTGGAAAGAGTACCACCATTAAGATGCTTTCAGGAATACTTCTTCCCACTAGTGGTACTATTACTATAAACAATTTAGATCCTATTAAAGATAGAAAAAAATATGTAGCCAAAATAGGAGTAGTATTCGGACAAAGAAGTCAACTAGC
>CAKPSW010000007.1 GCA_934183705.1 uncultured Bacilli bacterium
CCCAGTTGAGTATAGAACTCAACTAGGCTTCAAATAATTCTTTTTAAGTGTCTACTTTTTGTTGACAACTTCAACTTAATTGTCTATCTTTTTTACTGCCCTAATATATAAGTTAGTATTCCTAGTGCCCAACCGATAATAGCACAAGTTAGGATACTTTTGGCTTTATTTGGTGTCTTGTTTTTCCATGTAAAGTATAGAATTAGTCCTACGATAGGAAATAGAAGAGCTAGTATATTAAATCCAACACTTGGTTTATCTTCATCATCATCTTTTACTTTTACTCCGCATTTTGGGCATACATATGCTTCTTTTGAAATTTCACTTCCACAATTTTTGCAATACATATTTGTTACCTCCTATATATATTTTATCATAGTAAATGTTCTATTTCAATTATTTTCTTCTTTGCTTTGTTCTTCTTTAAATACGGCTTCTAAATTTTTGGTATTATTTTCATTTGTTGGTTCTGTTCCTTTCAGATAAAAGAACATTTCTTTTTTTTCAGCGTTATCTTCTACTAAGGTCCCTGTTATGGGGTTTACTAGTACTCCTACGACATTATCTGGTATATCATACCATGCTGCTTCATGGTCTTTAAAGTATGATTCCATTGTATCTATCCATATATTTTTATGATAAGAGTATTTACTGGAGTCTATTTTTTTATTATCGTCATATCCTGTCCATATTCCTAGAACAGCATTTTTGTTATAGCCCATTATTAATAGATCTGTATCTGTTGTTCCTGATTTTATGGAATATTTATGGGTTATATTGGGTAATAGCGATATTAGGGTTGGATAATTATAGTCTATGAAGTTTTTGTTATATGTATATGTTAACATTTCATTTAATATGTATGTTAGACTTGAATTTAATACTTCTTGCTTTTCTTCTTTGTTTTCATATAAAACATTTCCTTTGGAATCTTCTACTTTTTTTATGAAATGGGGATTTACTTTATATCCTAAATTAGCAAATGATGAGTAGGCTGTTGTTATTTCTAAAAGACTTATTTCTTCTGTTCCTAGTGCTAATGATGGTATTGGTGTTAACTTACTTGTGATGCCTATTCTTTTGGCTGTATTTATAAGCATATCTTCTCCTAAAAATAGATGGGTTTTTATGGCATATATGTTATCTGAATATGATATTGCAGCGGCCATTGATATTGGTCCTTCAGCGTATTTATCGTTATAGTTTTTGGGACTATATGTTTTTCCTTCTCTGAATGTGAATGTTGTTTTTTCGCTTGTAAATGATGATGATGGAGTAAAGCCACTTTCTAAAGCTGTATAATATAGTATTGGTTTCATTGTTGATCCAATTTGTCTTTTGGCATTTACTGCTCTATTATATTGGCTCTTATTGTAGTTATTTCCTCCTATTAGTGCCATTACGCCACCTGTATCTGGATTCATCATTATTCCTGATGTTTGTATTTCTTCATCTTCATCTACATATTTTTTTAGTGATTCTTCTAAATCTTGTTGTGCGTCCATAGATAGGGTTGTATATATTTTTAGTCCACCTGTTTCTATTACTGATGCTGGTATTTGTTTTAATGATTTTAGTTCATTTAATACTGAATCTTTAAAATAGTTTATACTTGTTATATTGCTATCTTCTTCTTTGCCTATGATTTTTATTTCTTCATTTATGGCTTTATTATATTCTTCTTCGGTTATTATTTTGTTTTTTTTCATCATAGTTAATACTATTTTTTGTCTTTCTTTTGCTTTAGTATAGTTTTTTATTGGGGAATAATTATTTGGTGATTTTGGTATGCCTGCAAGAAGAGAGGCTTCTGCTAGGGTTAGATTACTAGCGGATTTGTTAAAATAATATTTTGAGGCTGATTCTATACCATATACTCCACCATAGTTTATTGTATTTAGATAACCTTCTAATATTTCGTTTTTACTGTAGTGTACTTCTAATTCTCCTGCTAATATTGCTTCGTCTATTTTTCTTTTCCATGTTTTATCAAAGTTTAAAAATAAATTTCTAGCATATTGCTGAGTTATTGTCGATGCTCCTTCACTTTTATTTTTGTTTATTATATTTGTAATAGCGGCTTTGCCTATTCTTAGATAGTCGAATCCTATGTGTTTATAGAAGTATTTGTCTTCAGTATATATAGTGGCATTTATTAGGTTATTACTTATTTTGTTTAATGGTATCCAATCGTTATCGCCGAATACTAATTTGCTTTCATTGTCATATAGGTAATATGATTGTGATTTATTTATTTCTAGTTTTGGTGTTAAATAGCAGTATATATAAAAGATTGTGTTACCTAATAGTATTATTATAATTGGTAATAGTATTATTTTTGTTATCTTTTTTGTTTTTTTATTCATTTATATCCCTCATTTTTTTATCTTTTCTTTTAGCATTTATTATTATGCTAAAAAATGATAAAAATATGTTGTATTTTTTTTAAAGATATGATATGATTTCATGTGAAATGTTTGGAAGTGATATTTATTAAAGTTTTAGTTAAGGGTTATTTGAAAAACATTAACGAAAATGTTATTAATAGTTTTGAATATAAAGGTATTAAGAATAAAAATAAAATTACTTATATTGATGATGATAATGTTAAATTTACTATTAAGTTTACTTCTTTTGAGGTTATTATTGTTAGGGATGGTAAAGATTTTGTTAATACTTTTGTATTTGATGTTAATAAGAATAAGTCCATTAGTAATTATTTTATTAAAGATAATAATTGTGATGTTGATATTGAGATTAAGACTATTGATTTGGAAATTTTTGATAATATTATTTATGTTAAGTATTTAATAGTTGATACGGAATGTATTTATGAATATAAATTGGAAATGAGTGATGTATTATGAGTATAAAAAATGAACTACAGTGTATTATAAAAAAGAGTTTACCAGTTGATGTTGATTTATCTAGAATTATTATTGATATTCCTAAGGATAAGAAAAATGGTGATTACTCTTGTAATATTGCTTTTTTGCTTGCCAGAGAACTTAAATCTAATCCTATGGATATTGCTAATGATATTAAGGATAAAATAAATGATAGTATTATTGATAAAGTAGAAGTCTCTAGTCCTGGTTTTATTAATATTTATTTGAGTAAGAGGTATTTACTTGATAATATTAATACTATACTTCTTAAGGGTAAGAATTATGGTAAAAATGATTATGGTCATGGAGAGAAGATTAATATTGAGTATGTATCCGCTAATCCGACAGGGACTTTGCATATTGGGCATGGTAGAGGTGCTGTGTATGGTGATACTTTAGCTAATGTTATGTCTTTTTGTGGATATGATGTAACTAGGGAGTATTATATTAATGATGCTGGTAATCAGATGTATAATCTTGGTGTGTCTATTAAAGAGAGATATAAAGAGATATGTGGTAAGTCATTTGAAATACCTGAAAATGGTTATCATGGTAAGGAAATTATTGATATAGCAAAATCTATTTATGATGTTTATGGTGATTCTAAGCTTGAGTGTGATGTTTCATTTTTTAGAAGTGAAGGACTTGATATTCTTCTTTTGGGTATAAAGAAGGATTTGGATAGATTTAGAGTTAATTTTGATGTGTTTACTAGTGAACAATCTTTATATGATAGTGGTCTTGTTGATACTGTTTTGAGTAAATTACAAAAAAGTGGTAAATGTTATATTGAAGATGATGCATTGTGGCTTAAGACTACGGATGTATGTGATGAGAAGGATAGGGTTCTTGTTAAGAGTGATGGTAATTATACTTATTTGCTTCCTGATATTGCTTACCATAGTAATAAACTAGATAGGGGATTTGATAGGCTTATAGATGTTCTTGGTAGTGATCATCATGGATATATTAATAGGCTTAAATCTTCTTTGGAGATAATTGGTTATGATAGTTCTTCTCTTGATATTAAAATACTTCAAATGGTTAGATTACTTAGAGGTGGAGAAGAGGTTAAACTTAGTAAGAGGACTGGTAAGACTATTACTTTAACTGAGCTTATTGATGATGTTGGTGTAAATGCTGCTAGGTATTTCTTTGCTTCTAAAAGTTTGGATACACAGATGGATTTTGATTTGGATTTGGCTACTTCAAAGAGTAATGAAAATCCTATCTATTATATTGAATATGCTAATGCTAGAATTAGTTCAATTATTAAAAATAGGAATATTCTTCAAGAACATGAATTTAGTACTATGAATAATGAACTTGCATATACTATCATGAATAAGTTATTAGAATTTGAAGATGTTGTGATTGGATCCGCTAGAAATGGTTATCCACATTTGATTGCTAATTATTTATATGAACTTGCTAGCTTATTTCATAGTTATTATGCCGCTGAAAGGATTATTACTGATGATGCTGTTTATACTAGTGAGAGAATTGCTTTTTTAGGGGCTATTAAAGTTGTTATTAATAATGCGGCTAATATGCTTGGATTAATACTTAGAGAGGAAATGTAGGAGGTATATATTATGTTAAATAAAATGTCTAAAGAGGAACTTGAATTGCTTTCTTATACTAAGATTGCAGAAATGTATTTAAAAGAGAATAAAAAAACTATGAATACTGCAGATCTTTTTAGAGAGATTTGTAAATTACTTGGTCTTGATGATAATGAGTATCAAGAGAAGATTGCAGACTTTTTTGAGTCACTTACTACTTCTAAGAATTTTATATTACTTAGTGATGGTAATTGGGATTTGAGAAGTAATCATTCTGTTAAAATTGATATTGATGATATTTATGGTGATAGTGATGTTGATTCAGAAATTGAAGCTGAAATAGATGATGATGATGATGAATCTTTGTCAGAAGAGGATAATTATGATGATGATTATAATGAAAATAGTGAAAATGATATTATTGATGATGATTATTCTGATTTGACAATTGTTGATGAAGATGAACTAGGAGATGAAAACTAGTTCTTTTTTCTTTTTATCTTCATATTATTATGTGGAGGCCACAAATATGAAGATAAAGATTGGAATACCTAGAGCTTTTTTGTATTATAGGGATTATATTTTGATTAAAAATTTTTTTGAGGGGATTGGTTGCACTACTGTACTTAGTGCCATTACTAATAGGGAAATTGTAGATGACGGTAAGGCCTTAGCGGTTGATGAGAGCTGTCTTCCGTTTAAGATTTATCTTGGGCATGTTAAGTATTTATCTGATAAGTGTGATTATATATTGGTACCGAGAATTTGTAATTATGGTAAGAAAAAAAGGGTTTGTATGAGGTTTAATGGTCTTTATGATGTTGTATGTAATCTTTTTCCTGATAGTAATATTCTTACTTATAATATTGATTATTTGAAATTTAGATTCTTATTTACTGAATTTGTTTTGATGGGATTTAAGTTTAATAAGAATATTTTTAGAGTTATTTATAGTTATATTGTTGCTAGAAAGAAGCAGAATAAATATATGAAAGAGTTATATAATGGACAGATTAATAAGCTTAAATCAAATAATTTGAAAGTTCTTATTGTATCGCATCCTTATATTATGTATGATGCTTTTTTAGGTGGTGATGTTATTAAGTATTTGAATAATGAAAATATTGATGTTTTGTATTCTGATAGGATGGATAGGAAAGAAGCTGTTTATTATGCTGATGATTTTTCTCATACATTATATTGGTTATACTCTAAAGAGAGTATTGGTAGTTTGATTAATTACAAGAATGCTATTGATGGAGTTATATATTTATCTTCTTTTCCTTGTGGAGTGGACTCTTTGGTTAATGAACTCTCTATTCGTAAGGTTCAGGGTATTCCTTCAATTAATATTATACTTGATGAAAGTACTGCTACTTCTGGTTTATATACTAGGCTTGAGAGTTTTGTTGATATTTTGAAAGCGAGGAGATATGATGAATAAGGTTATTTCATTTCCTCATCTTGGTGATTATTATATTGCTTTTGAGTATTTTTTATCGAATGTTACTAAGCAAGTAGTTTTGACTCCTCCAAAAACTACTAAGAAGACTATAGAACTTGGGGCTAAGTATTCTCCTGATTTTGTTTGTGTACCATTTAAATATAATCTTGGGAATTATATTGAGGCTATACAAAAGGGAGCTAATGTTCTTATTTCTGGTGGTGGTGGTTGTCGATATGGTTATTTTGGTGAATTAGAAGAGAAAATACTAAGGGATTTGGGATATGAATTTGAATTTTATAATATGATAGAGGATAATCATATTTCTCTTAGACGTGGATATCGTTTTTGTAAGAAGATGAATAAGAAAACTAATATTTTTAAATGTTCATATTATTTATTTAATACTTTACTTATGATTATTTTTATGGATAAGATAGATAGATATATTAGACTTAATATGGGGTTTGAGGTTTATGATGGTTCTTTTCTGGAACTTAGGAAGGAATATTTAAGTAGTTTTAAGAATAATGGTATTATTAAGAATATATATTTGTATTTTAAATATAAGAGGAAATTTAAAAATATTTTAATTTCTAAGAATGATAATAGACTTAAGGTTGCTATAATAGGAGAGTTATATTCTCTTATAGATGCTAATGCTTCTTATGATACGGAAAAAAAGCTTATTAAAATGGGAGTGGAGGTTCATAGAAGGACTGATCTTACTTATTTACTTATTACTAAAAGATTTAAGCTTCATAGAAAGATAAAACATGGTAAGAAGTATATAAAGTATCATTTGGGGGCGGATGCTTCTTTATCGGTTGTGGATAGTTATGACTGTGCTAGAATTGGGTTTGATGGTATTATTCATTTGAAGAGTTTTGGTTGTATTCCTGAGATTAGTGCTATGAATATATTACCTATTATTTCTAATGAATATGAGATACCTATTTTGTATTTGAGTTTTGATGCTGAAGATAATGAAGTTGGTGTTGATACTAGATTAGAGGCTTTTTATGATATGATAAAACGAAAAAAGGAAACGTAAGTTTTCTTTTTAATTTACAATATTTATGTTTTGTGTTGTATCTTAAATTAAAATGTGCTATAATTTATTTGGATAAGAAGGTGTTATATATGAGTGTTTTTGTTTTTTTGCTTCTTATGGTTATTTGCCTTGGTTTTATTTATCTAGTGCATAGATATTTGGGAAAGAATGAATTTTATTTACTTGCTATTATCTATGCTGTTATATCGTTTGTAATGTCTTTTAAAATTATATATGTATTTGGTATTTCAATTAATCTTGGTATTATATTTAGTAGTAGTCTTGTTCTGATACTTTATTATTTTATTCATAGATATGGTGATGATGATGCAAAAAGGGTTATTCTTGTTATGATTATATCTACAATTATATGTGCATTATTTATGATGCTTAATGTATTTATGGTTCCTTCTTTATATGATAATATGTCTTCTTATTATCAGAATTTGATTTTAAATAATTTGGCGATTGTGATATTATATCCATTAGCACTTGCTACTATAATGTATCTTGCTCGTTATTCTTTTAATGAACTTTCAAATACAGATGGTAAGAGACTTATGAAGATAATACTTATACTTATTGGTCTTTCTTTTGTTAATACTGGTATTTTTATTTATTTTAGTTATGCAATTATTATTAGATTTGATATTGCAATAAAGATTTTTCTTAGTAATTATTTAGTTATGTCTTTGATACTTATAGTTTATTTTCTTGTTATAGATAAGTTATTTATGATAAGGAAGGTGAAGAGATGAATATTTTATTTATTTTGTTTGAGACTATTCTTGTTTGTTTACTTCTTTTACTTTTTTATAAGGTTTTTAAGAAAGATGGACTTTTTATATTTATTGGATTTATGTCTATACTACTTGGAATTATGATGTTTAAGCTTTATGATTTTGCTTTGTTTCCTATTAATTATGGTCTTCCGTTTATAATGGGAATATTTACTGCTTCTAATATTATTATTCAAAGATTTGGAATTGATGAAGTTAAGAAGATTATTTGTTATTTTGCAGCTTCTTATATAATGGTAATGATTATTATTTGTCTTGGTAGTTTAGTTTTACCTAGTGAATATAATAATCTTTCTTCATTAGCTTTTGATAGTTTGTTTGGATATAATTTGAGTAATTTTAGGTGTTTTGTAGGAGGACTTTTATCTATTGGTTTTATGCTTTATCTTAATGGAGAAGTGTATTATTATATTAGGAAAAGTAAAAATAAGTTATTTCTTAGTAATCTTGGTTCTATATTAATTATTCAATTTATAGAAAGTATTATATTTGTATTTATTGCTTATTTGGGAGAATTTGATTTTCTTGTTACTTTTGGAATGATTATTGTTAGATATTTGCTTAAAGTTGTAATTGGTTTTATTCTTTTGACCGCTACATATTTGCTTGTTAATAGGAGAGGGAAGTAGGTGTAATTATGAGAACAAAAAAAGAAGAACTTATTAGTGATGATTTGAAACCTTTTGTTTGTAATATTATTAAGGAGTATAGGGAGAAGTTTAACTATTCTTTAGAGGATTTGGCTAGAGCGCTTAATTATAAGAAAAATAGACAGACTCTTCATAAATATGAGACAGGACTTTTGAATATTCCTTATGATATATTTTTTGAAATTGCTAATATATTTAATATTGGTGTTGGTACATTTGATAGTATTCCTATGACTAAGAATGAGAAGGAATTATTTGAGAAGAAATTTATTAAGAATTATGTTAATAGTATGAATGGTAGTAAGAATATTACTTCTAGAGGAGAGAAGATTATTAATACTTATAGAAATGCTTCTTATGAACCTGTTTCTAAGGAGTGCGAGCTTTCAATTAAACTTATGGATGATTCTATGGCTCCTAATTATTTAAAAGGTGATAGATTGTTTTTTAAGAAGAGTAGTAATTATGAAAATGGTGATGATATTGTTATTGCGGTAAAGGGTAATGTTTTATCTGCGAGAAGATTATATAAAAGTGGAAGAGCGGTTATTTTGCAAGCAATGAATCCTAAATATCAAACTATAGCACTTAATGTTTTTTCTGATGATATGATACTTGGAAAAGTTGTATCTATGTCTAGGAGTATTAAATAAATAAAAGGCCCTTGATTGGGGCCTTTTTATATTAGTTTAAAGAATCTTTTAATTTGCTTCCAGCTTTAAATCCAGGAACAACTCTAGCTTCGATTTTAACTGTTTCACCAGTTTGTGGGTTTCTACCAGTTCTTGCTTCTCTCTTTTTAGCAGTGAATGTTCCAAATCCTACTAATGTTACTTTACCAGATTTTTTTAATCCACTTGTTATTCCTTCCATTACAGCTTCTAATGCTCTAGCAGCATCTGCTTTTGTTAAATCTGCTCCTTCAGCAATAAATTCTACTAATTCAGCTTTTGTCATTTTAATTACCTCCGTTTTTTTATTAAGCAATTTATACTATGCTTACTACATAAAGATATCATATAATCTCAATAAAATCAATACTTTTGGCGGAAAATGTGATAATTATTTTGTAAAGTTAACTTGTTGTATAACTTTTTTATATGAGTTAATAATATTATTGTATTGTAAGTTTTTATTCTTTATGATATAATACTTTGTGTTTTGGGAGGTATTTTATGAAAAGAGATATTAAAAAGAATATTATTTTAATTATTACTTATATTGCACTTCTTATATTTTTGCTTGTTAATTTTGAGAAAATATTATCGATATTTGGGTATATTATTAATATATTTTCACCATTTATTTTTGGTGTGATAATTGCTTTTGTTCTTAATGTTTTAGTTAATTTTATTGAGAATAAATTATTTGGTAATACTAAAAAGAAGTTTTGGCTTAAACTTAAGAGACCTCTTAGTATTACTTTTAGTATTATATTGGTTATATTTATTATTGTGTTTATTATGAATTTATTGATACCTCAACTTAAGAATTCTGTAGTATTATTTACTAATAGTTTACCTACTTACAAAGAAGATGTTCTTGATGTTTTGAGTGGTTTTGATCTTGAGGAATCTACTATTAATAAAGTATCTGATTACCTTGATAATTTCAGCAAAGCTATTACTGATTATATTAAGGGTAATTCTAAAGATGTTATTACTGTTACTACTGAAGTAGCTACTTCACTTATTGTTATCATTAGTAAGGCTATTATTGCTATTGTGTTTGCTATTTATATTATTGCACAAAAGGAGACTTTGAAAAGGCAATTTAATAAACTTATGAGTGCTTATTTGAAGCCTCGTGATGTTAATAGGATTAATAAGTATGCTTCTATGGCTAATGGTACTTTCTCTAGTTTTGTTACTGGGCAATGTCTTGAAGCTTTAATTTTTGGCAGTTTGTGTTTTCTTGGTATGTTAGTACTTAGACTTCCTTATGCTACTACTATAGCGGTGTTACTTGGTTTTACTGCTTTGATACCTGTGTTTGGTGCTTTTATTGGTACAATACTTGGTGCTTTCTTAATATTGATGATTAGTCCTGTTAAAGCTATTATATTTGTGATCTTTATTTTGATTCTTCAACAGATTGAGGGTAATTTGATTTATCCTAAGGTAGTTGGTAAGAGTGTTGGACTTCCTGGTATTTGGGTACTTTTGTCTGTTACTGTGGGGGCTAGTACTTTTGGTATACTTGGTATGCTTATTGCTACGCCTTTGTGTTCACTTATATATATATTGCTTAGACAAGCTGTAAATGATAGAATTAATAGTCATAAGATTGTTAATAAAGTAAAAGAAAAAGTCTAATATTTGTTATATTAGGCTTTTTATAATACTATGGCTATCATGTTTGAAGAACCTTTATTTATTATTTTTGTTAGGGTTTGACATAATTTAAATCTTACATTATCTGGCATCATTGATAATTTGGCTTGTATTCCTTCTTGGACTATTACATCTAGACTGCGACCAAATATCTCACTTTTCCATATATTTTCATTGTTGTCACTTTTAGTTAGATGATCTATTAATTCTTTACTTTGGAGTTCACTACCTATTATAGGTTCAAATGTGCTTTCTACTTCTACTTTTATCATATGAATAGATGCTGCTTTAGCTTTTAGTTTTATTCCGTATCTTGAACCTTGTTTAATTATTTCTGGTTTTTCTAATTTCATGTCTTCTAATGATGGCGATGCAATACCATAACCAGTTTGTTTTACCATTTTTAATGCTGTTTTGATTTGATCGTATTCTTTTTTAGCTATATTTAATTCTTGGAATAGTGAAAGTAAGTCTGCTTTGGTATTTACGGATACTCCTATTGTATCTTTTAATACTTCGCTATATAGTCCTGATGGTGCTTCTAGATTTATTGTTACTTCTCCTGTTTCGGCATTTACTTCTGATATATATGATTTAGCAATGTACTGTGATTCTATAAAATTATTGTTTATTATGTCGATATCTTTTAGTTTTTTTACTTCTATTACGGCTTCTTTGATACACTTTATATATTCTTTTTTTAGATAATGTTCTGGTTTTAGTATAGCTATCCATTCGGGCATATTTACTTTTATTTGTTCTATTGGAAATTCATATAATGCTGATTTTAATATGTTATACATATCTCTTTCTTGCATTGTTTCTATATTTATTGGTAAGACTGGTACTTTATATTCTTCTTTTAATTTATCTGCTAATAGTTCTGTATCTGGTAACATTGGGTGGGTGCTATTTAAAAGAACAATATATGGTTTTCCTATTGATTCTAATTCTTCAATTATTGTTTTCTCTACTTCTTTATATTCATTTCTTGGTATTTCTCCTATTGATCCATCGGTTGTTACTACTATACCGATTGTGGAATGGTCTTTTATTACTTTTTCTGTACCTATTTCGGCTGCTTCTATGAATGGAATTGGTTCTTGATACCATGGTGTCATTACTAGTCTTGGTCCGTTTTCGTCTTCGTATCCTTTAGCGGATGGTACTACGTAACCTACGCAGTCTATCATTCTTATATTGGCCGTAAAATCTTCTACTTCTATTATTGCTTTTGTTGATGGAATGAATTTTGGCTCTGTTGTCATGATTGTTTTACCTGCTGCTGCTTGTGGTAATTCATCTTGGCATCTTTTTCTTTCGTATTCATCTTTTATTTTTGGAATGATTAGATTTTCCATAAACTTTCTTATGAAAGTTGATTTTCCAGTACGAACTGCTCCTACTACGCCTAAGTATATATCTCCGCCTGATCTTTTACCAATACTTTTTATGACTTCTGTTTTTTCCATTATATACCTCTTTTCTTTTTATCACTAAATACTATGTAAACTATTTGTAAATATTCTTAAATTTGTTATATTATTGTTTTGTATTTTTTCTTTTTGTTATTTCTTTTATGAAATAGTTATATATGTTTTCGGTATTAATCATATCTTCTGGATGGAATTGTAATCCTAATACGAAGTGTTTATCATCAATGTATTCGATACTTTCAATAATTTTATCTTCTGATAATGAAGTAACTTTAAATGGTTTTTTGACTTTTTTTACGGCATATAGATGTCTTGTATTTACTAGTGGGGATTCTCCTAGTAAATTGTTTATTATGCTATTTTTTTCTGTTTTTATTTTATGTAATGTATTTTTATTATAATGGTTATTTACTTTTATTAGATCGTTTTCATTAGTACTTTTTATGCTATATAATCCTATTATTTGATGCCCCATACATATTCCTAGTACTGGTATGTTATTTTGAAGTGCGTAGTCTAGTATTTTGAAGTGATATGGATATATTGTATCTCCACCTTGAAATATTATTCCATCACATAATTTTAGTACATTTTGATTTATATCATTATTGTCATAGTTTAGTATTCCTATGTAGTTACATTTGTCTTGTATGTATTTTAGGTTGTTTTTGGTTATGGCTTTGATTTTTGTGCCATTTATTTCTTCATCTCTTGATACTATTCCAATTGTTATGTTATGCATTATATATATTTATCTAAGTCTTTTGGAACATTATCATTCATAATAGTGTTTATGATTTTTTGTTCTTTTTCCTTAGATACCTCTCTTCCTGTCATTTTTGCTAAATCGTTTATTACTTCTTTTAATGTATTTTCGTCTTTCATATTACCTTCTTGTAATTTATTTGCAAGTGATAATATGGTTTCCTTATTTACGTTTGTTTTCTTTTCTATTTTTTTAAAGAAATTATCTGAAAAATTCATAAAAAAACCTCCTAACATAATATATGTTAAAAGGTTAAATAGGTTAATTAATCATTTTTATTTTTATATTCTAATACAATTGGTGTTCCTTCAAAGTCAAAGTTCTCTCTTAGTTTGTTTTCTAAGTATCTTTCATATGAGAAGTGTATTAGTTTATTGCTGTTTACAAATAGAGTGAATTTTGGTGGAGTAGTACCAGTTTGCTCTATGAAAGCTATTTTTAGTCTTTTACCTTTATATGAAGGTGGTGCTTTTAGGAGTACAGCATCTCTTATTACTTCGTTTAATATACTTGTTTTGATTTTTCTTTTTGAATTTTCGTATACTTTATCTATTTCTGGCATAATTGTAAATATTCTTTTTTTTGTTAATGCAGATGTGAATGTTATTGGGGCGAATGATAAGAATTTAAATTCTGCGCGTACTAGTTTTGTAAATGTACTTATATCATTTTTATCGTTTACTGTATCCCATTTGTTTACCACGATGACGATTGGTTTTCCTTCTTCAAGCGCATAACTGGCAATATGTTTATCGTGTTCTATTATTCCGTCTTCAGCACTTATGATAAGAAGACATACATCACTTCTTTCAATTGCTTTCATACTTCTTAGAACTGAGTATTTTTCTATTCTTTCGAATATTTTGCCACTTTTTCTTATACCTGCGGTATCGATTGCTACATATTTTTTCTTGTTATAAGTGAATTCTGTGTCAATAGCATCTCTTGTTGTTCCTGCAATAGGGGATGTTATTACTTTTTCTTCATTTAATAGTGCATTTACTAGGCTGCTTTTTCCGACGTTTGGTCTTCCTATTAAACAAAATTTTATTCTATCATCAGGAATGTCCTCTATTGTGCTTTCATTCATATTCTCTGTTACTTTATCTAATAGGTCTGATAAACCAAGAGAGTGTTCACCACTTACTGGCAATACATCTTCGAAACCTAGTTCATAATAGTTATAGATGTTTTCTTCTCTTTTGGGATTATCTAATTTATTAACAGCCACTAGAACTTTTTTACCTGATTTCATTAGTATGTCTCTTATTACAAAATCGTTTTGGTTTAATTCTTCTAAACCATTTACTACAAAGATGATTATTTCGGCTTCTTCAATAGCAATGTTTGCTTGAATTATTATTTCATTATTAAAATCTTCTTCAGATACATCTATTCCTCCTGTATCTATTAGGTGGAATTTATAGTTTTTATAATTTACTGCTGCATATATTCGGTCTCTAGTTACTCCTGGTGTATCTTCAATAATGGCTACTTTTTTACCAATTAATTTATTGAATATGGTTGACTTTCCGACGTTTGGTCTTCCAACAATTGCTACTGTGGGTATTTTCATGTAATATCACCTCTTCGTTTAGTATTATATCAAAAAATAAAAAAAAATACTATAGTTTTATTTTTAATCCATAATTTAGTATGTTTAATGTATTTTTATAGGTTATTTCTGAGAGCTCTAATAAGTATAAATAGTCTTTTTTGGATATAGTATTTTTTATTTCTAGATAGAAGTTATCTTTATAATAGTATATATTATTTTTAGATAAGTTATTTTCTTTTATTAGATTATAGTCTATTTTGTATAGGGCTGGATAATCTGTATGAATTGTTATTTTTACTTCTGTTTCATTATTTGTTTGTAATGTTTTTATACTTTTAAGTAGAATTATTATACCGTATTCTTTTATTTGATAGAATTCTAGTAGTATTAGTTTTTCTAATTTGTTTTTATTTTTTATTTTTTTTATTATTTTGGTTGTTATTTCTTCTAGAATATTTGGGTTATATATATCTAATGTGGTATTTATTATTTTTATTATGTAATTGTTATTATCTATTTTATTTATTATCATAACTCACTTCCATTTTAGTTTATGATAATGTGTATAATAGGTAACTTAATTTAAATATTTTTCTATTTCTTCATATACTTCGTTTTTTCCTATTTTTGTTACTGATGAAAATAGAATTATATTTTTGTCGTCCTTTAGGTTTAGTTCTTTTTGAATGATGTTTTTATTTTTGATATGATTATTTTTGGATACTTTATCTACTTTGGTACAGATTATTGTTACTGGTAGGTTATAGTATTTTAAATAGTCATACATCATTATATCATCACTTGTTGGTTTATGTCTGAAGTCTATTAATAAAAATACCATTTTTAAGTTTTCTCTTGACTTTAAATAGTTTTCCATTATTAGTCCAAATTTTTTCTTTAGGGAATTTCTTACTTTGGCAAATCCATAGCCTGGAGCATCTACTAAATAGAATTCATCATTTATTTTATAGAAGTTTAGTGTTTGAGTTTTACCTGGAGCACTTGATGTTCTAGCATAGTTTTTTCTGTTTATAATTGTATTTATAAAACTGCTTTTTCCTACATTACTTCTGCCCACTAGAAGAAACTCTTCTTTTTTATCTATTGGATATTGACTTTCACGTACTGCGGATATTATTAATTCAATAGTATTTATTTTCATTTTTGCTCACCAAAGTAATTTTATCATAGTATGACAAAAAAAGCAAATTATCCGTTATTCGCTTCTTTTATATCTTCTTTTTTTGTTTCAGTATTACCTACATTTTCTGTATTATCTTTATTTTCTGTGCTTTCTTTTTCTTCTTCTTTTATTTCTTTTTCTTCTTCTTTTATTTCTGTTTCTTCTTTAGTATTATCTTTTATAGTGTTATCTTTATTATTATTTTCTAATGTGGTATCATCTTTGTTATCATTTTTTGTTTTATTATTTTCTTCTTTTGTTTCTTTAATTGTATTATCTTTTTTTGTACTTTCATTAGATGGAGTAGGGGTAGGGTTTACTTTATCTGGATATTTTACATTGTTTATATTATTGTTATAAGATGATTCTAAGATGGAACCGGTATTTACTTTATCTATTAGTTCTTTGGCATTTGTTATGCTTTCTTCATTTGGAATTGTTACATATAATTTTTGGAAACTATAAGAATATGTATAGTCCATACTTCCTGTTCCGGTTAATGAAGTGCTAGTTATATTCCATCCTCCTGGATTTTCTAATTCTTTTTGAATTAGTTTTGTAATATCATTATCTGATAAATTTGTTTGGAAAGAACCTTTTATATTATTTAATATTTTGGTGTATTTATATATTACTTCTTTACTTGTTGCTTTTCTTATTATTGCTTCAATTACTGCTTCCTGATTTTTACCACGATCATTATCACCGCTAGGGAGGCTTTTTCTTTCTCTTGAGAAGGCTAAGGCTTGTTTACCATTCATGTGGTTATATCCTTTATAGAATTTATAATTGTCTATATATGATACGAAAGAATATTCTGAGTATACGTCTACACCATCTAATGAGTCTATTAGTTTTTCTAGTGTTGTGAAATTGACTCTTAGGTAGTAATTTATGTCAATGTCAAGTAACTCTTCAATGGTACTTATTGACATATTTACTCCGTAGTTTCCTGCATGTGTTAGTTTATCTTTGTATCCTGTAGTATTTGGTAACTTAACGTAATAGTCTCGTGGTATTGAAGTTAATAATACTTGTTTTGTTTTGGGATTTACTGTTGCTAGGATATTTACATCACTTCTTGATACTGTAGATATGTCTCCATATACATCTATACCGCTTATATAGATTGTGAATGGATCTTTTGTTATGTTAACTGTCTTACTTTTTTCTTTTATTATGTTCCTTATTGTTATTTTATATAGTATTTGGTAGTTGTTTACATCTTCTTCTTCTTTTTTGATGTTATAGTAGTTTTCTTCTAAGAGAATAGATGTTATTTCTTTGCTATCTAGTTTATTAAATAGAGTGGTGTAGTCTTCTATTTCTTCTTTGTCTATATTTATTTTTTTATCCAATTTTTCGATGGCTTTGTTAATACTTGTTAAATTGTTATTAATATAGCCTATATTTTTATTTTCTATGTCTTTTATATTTGTGTAATTGTATTCTTTTAATGTTAATACTAGATATGTTTCTTCGCTATAGTGATTTTGGGCGAAGGCACTTAAGAAATTTAGGGTTATTAATAAATAGTATCCTATTACTATATATATTATTGTTAATAGAATAGAAATAATATATCCTATTTTTTTGTTTTTCTTTATTAGTATTACATTTATTATATATAATAGTAATATTAGTATTAGTACTATTATGAAGTATAATAGTGGTAATATATTTAATAGTTTTAGTATTGTTATGAATGCTAATGAAATTATACTGAATATTATTAAGTATATTTTTCTTTTTTTATTTGTATTTTTTCTTTCTCTTTTTTTCATGATACTCCTCCAAAATAATGATATCATATTTTTTGGTTGTTAGTAAATGTTTATACTTATGTTTACTTTTATTTGACACTAGAAAAATGATAGAGACTAGTTATCTCTATCGGTGAATATTAATACATATCTTAGTATTTCTAATAGGGTACTTAGTAGACTGGCTACATAAGTAAAGGCTGCCGCTATAAGCATGCTTTTGGCATAGTTTTTTTCTTCTTTGTCGAGAAGGTGTAATCTTTCTAATTCTTTCATTGCTCTTTTTGATGCATTAAATTCTACTGGTAATGTTATTAATTGGAATAGTAGCATTGCTAATAGTAATATTATACCTAATTCTACTAATAGATATGAGAATATTACTCCTATCATAATGGCTAAATATCCGATTTTTGTACATATGTTAACGAATGGTACTAAATGACTTCTAATACGCATGGGGGTATATTTGGTTTTGTCTTGAATAGCATGCCCACATTCATGGGCTGCTACTGCGGCTGATGCAATAGAAGAGCCATGATAAATATCTGTTGATAGTTTTATTACTTTTCGTCCTGGATCATAGTGGTCGGTTAGGTTTCCTTTGACTTCTAGTATCATTATGTTGCCTAATCCATTACTATCTAGTATTTTTCTAGCTACATCAAAACCTGTTAAGTCTTTATTGTTTAGTATTTTTTTATATTTACTATATGATAGTGATATTAGTATTTGTGATATGGTTGTTATTAGTATTGATATAAATATTAATAAGTAGTTTAGTGTTATATCTTCCATTTTTTCCTCCTTTGTTATTTAATAGTATATATTTTAATTGTGGTAAAAATATGTAATTTTTGATTTTATTTGAAAATACTTTGTTTTAATATTAATAAGATTATTATTAATAGTATTGTTATGGTAATGATCCATGTGATGCTAGTAAAGCCTTTTTTATTTTTTATTAGTGTTTTTTGAATTATATTTTTTTCTTTGTACTTGCATTTATCTATTTGATCGTATAATGATAGAAATGTTTCTTGATTTTGTATATATTCTTTACTTGTCTCAACATTATATATACTTTGGT
The DNA here is from genome assembly GCA_934183705.1 of uncultured Bacilli bacterium. Next base: position 18,531 of record CAKPSW010000007.1, read on the forward strand.
TTTTATTTGTATATAAGTTATATAGAAATATATTTATTTGATTTTCGTAGTTTTTTATTTGTCTTTCTTTGTCCTCTAATGGCTTTTGTCTTCGCATTTTTGTTATTGTATCTAAATTTATGATAAAGTTTTTTACTTCATTTGGGTTTTGATATTTGGATAGTTCTTCTATTAATCCTTTTAGATCTGAATTTAGATATAATTTTTTTATTTTGTCTTCTCCAATGATGAATTCTAATAGTCTTACTACTGATATTTGATATGGGTATCCAATATTTGGATTTGCATCTATATCAAAGTTTGACATTTTATTTGCTAGATAGTCTGTGTATCCTTCATTTATACCGGTTCCTATTATGACTTTGTTATCTTTTGATGCTTGACTAAAACCACAAAAATATGTATTTGGTGTTTCTATCATAGTTATGGCATGTAATAGTTCATGATATATTATTTTTTCTAGGTAATCTTTTTTTGTTAATTTATTGATTGCTAATTTGTTTGTTTTAGAGTCATAGTAACCACCAGTATGCGTTATTAGTTTTTGTTTTAGGCTATTTAGAAAATTTATTTGAAATGCTATACTGGATAATTTGTCTTGTTTATCTTGGGTAAGATAGTCTTTTAAATGCTCTTTGAATGTTTTTAGATATGGTTCTATTTCTAATGGTGGTGTTATTGCTTTTTTTGACGATATTATTGCTTTTGGAGTTTTATTTATTATCATACTTTTGGCATATGTATTTTGTTTTGTTAGTTTGTATTTATTTATCTTTTTTAGGCTTTCGTAGTATATTAGCATTGTTGATAGAATGTACTGTGGGTTTACTAGTATATTTTGTAGTGCATTTTGAACTATTGTTATTATATTTGTCATATTTTACCTCTTTTTATTTGAAAATATTAAATGGATATCTATTTGGTATGTTAAGGGAGTAAGTGAGATTTTCTTTTGTTGTTGGATGGATAAAGGATATACTTTGTGCAAATAGGGCTATATCTATATTATTTTTGTTATTTCCATATTTTGAATCTCCTATTAGGGGATGATTTCTACTTGAGAATTGCACACGTATTTGGTGTGATCTTCCGGTTATTAGGTTTATTTTTACAAGTGAAAGGTTATCTTTTTCTTTTAATACTTCATATTCTAGACATGAATATTTTCCTTTTTCTTTTGTTACTACTTTAGTTATATTTGTTTTGTTATCTTTTAGTAGATAGTCTTCTAATAATTGTTTCTTTGGAAGAGTACCTTCTACTACTGCTAAGTATGTTTTATGGAATCTGTTTTCTCTTATTTGATTACTTAGACGTGATGCAGCTTTTGATGTTTTAGCAAATACCATTATTCCTCCTACGGGTCTATCTAATCTATGAACTAATCCTATATAAGCTTCGTTTGGTTTGTTTTCTTTTTCTTTACGGTATTTTTTTAGTATTGTGACCATGTCTATGTCTTTACTAGAATCTTCTTGTACGGGAATGCCTATTGGTTTTTCTACCACTAGAAGGTGGTTGTCTTCGTAGACTATATTAATTTTTGGTAACTTTTCCATAAATACCACATGGTAGTATTAGATTGTTTTCTGTAACTGGTAGGCAATTTTCACCAGTTTCTATTTTATCTTTTGAAAATTCTAGTTTTAGTATATTTTCTAGTGATATATGGCTTATACCGGTTGTATAGCTGCTAATTAATAGAAATGAGAAGTCATCATCTAAGATATCTTTTACTTTTTCTAATAGTTTTGGGAAATCGTTTTCAAATTTCCATACTTCTTTATTTGGACCTCTTCCATAGCTCGGAGGATCCATTATTATACCTTGATATGTGTGATTTCTTCTTTTCTCTCTTTCTATGAATTTTATAGCATCTTCTGTGATGAAACGTATTTTTTTGTTTTCTAGATTACATAGTTTCATATTTTCTTTAGCCCATTCGTTAATACTTTTTGAAGCATCTACATGTACTACTTCTGTTGCTCCGGCTTCTGCTGCAGCCATAGTGGCACATCCTGTGTAGGCAAATAGATTTAGTACGTGCATTTCATTATGATTTTTTAGGTATTCTTTTACTTTTTCATTTATATAATCCCAATTTGCTGCTTGTTCTGGAAATATACCTGTGTGTTTGAAATTTGTTGGTGATACTTTGAATGTTAGATTTTTATATTTTATAGTCCAATATTCTGGTATTTTTTTTTCAAAACTCCAGTAGCCACCTCCTAGTGTACTACGATGGTAATAACCATCATAATTATTCCATTTTTCTTTTTTTGGCCATATTATTTGTGGATCTGGTCTATTTAGTATGATGCTGCCCCAACGTTCTAATTTTTCGCCGTTTCCTGTTTTTAAGCATTCATAGTCTAGCCATTTATTACTTATATTCATTTTTACACGTCACCTCAGAGTAATTATAACATAGATTAGGAAAACTTTCTATTGTAAGTTTAAAATATATGTAATTATAAAAAATATCAACAGTTATTGTTGATAAAGTATTATTTGATAATTATATTTTGCATATCTTTACGTATCATTTCTTCTTTAGGAAATGATATTGTTAAAATGCCATTTTGATAATTTGCTTTTATGTCACTTTCTTTTTTTTCACCTATATAAAAGCTTCTTCTTACTTCTCCATAAAATCTTTCTTTTCTAACATAATGATCTGTTTCTACTTCTATATTTTTGGTAGCTTTTATTGTTAGATAACCGTTTTCGTAATTTATTGTTATGTCATCTTTGGTTAAACCTGGCAAGTCTATTTCCATTATGTATTCCTTTTTACCTTCTCTTATATCTGTTTTCATAAATTCTCTTTCTTTTAATACTGGGGAATCTATTAATGTGAAGTAGTCATTTAAATAATATCTTGGTAACATAATATAATCATTCCTTTCTGTTATATTATGCTTTTGTTTTTATTTTTTATACTAATTTTCAATTATTAAATTGCTGTTTCCTAGTGGTAAGTAAAGTGCAGCTCCTATTAAGATGAAAAATGTAGCTAGAACTAGTAATTCTTCTTGTTTTTTCTCTTCTTCATCAGTTGCATTTTTATATGAAGTATATGCGTTTATAAAGAAATATAGTGCTATAATAAAATTTAGTCTTCTATTATAGTGATATATTTTATTGGCTATAGTATTATCTATACTTTTGATATTTAGAGCACTTTTTTTCTTTTCATTTATTAAATAAAATGATACTATTGATTTGATTGTGGCTAAAAAGAAGAAGATAATATCAATATTTATTTCTTGTAATAGATTTTCTTTTCTTTCTTTCATAGTTAATTATATAAAAAATAGAATGAAAATATCATTCTATTTTGAGTCTGTATTTATTTTTACGTATTCTTCTTTCATGATTGTTATCATTCTTACTATGAAGTCTAAATCTTTTTCATTTAGATTTTTACAATTGGTAACAATATATTTTATTTTTTCTGAATTGTCTTTATTGTTACAATCTATCTCTAGTAGTGAATTTAAATCAATATTGAATATTTCTGCTATTTGTTTTAATATTCCAGCGGTGGGTTCAGATTTTCCGGTTTCTACTCTTGATAGATAATTTCTATTTACTTTTAATATTGTTGCTAATCCTTCTTGTGAAACACCTTTACTTTTTCTTAGTAGTTTTATTTTTTCTCCTAACTTCATTATTACCTCCAACAACTAGTTTTATTATAATAAATTATTTTGTATTTGAAATATATTGCTATTATTATTACCACGATTGATAAAATTATTACCTAATATTTGCTTTTTAGTTATTTTAAAATGTATTTTTTGTGATATAGTTATGTTAAAGAGGTGATGCTTTGATGGGTAATTTATTTATTAATAGGGTTAGTCTTAATAGAAATAAAATAATTAATTTTGATGAATATCCTTTTAATATTGAAATAATTAGAGATTTTAATGAACTAAAATTTACAGAACCTGTTACTTTTTTGATAGGTGAGAATGGAACTGGTAAATCTACTTTTATAGAAGCAATAGCAGTTGCTATGGGACTTAATGCCGAAGGTGGAACACAGAATTTTAATTTTACTACGAAAGATACTACTTCTAATTTGTCTAATTATTTAAAAATATCTAGATGTAATTATCCAGAGAATAAATTCTTTCTTAGAGCGGAGAGCTTTTATAATTTTTCTTCGGAAGTTGAGCGATTAGTAGAGGAGGATCATTACTTTAAACTTTATAAATATTATGGAGGTAATTTACATAATTGTTCTCATGGTGAATCTTTTATAAAACTTGTTAAAAATAGATTTGGTGATAATGGCTTATATATTTTAGATGAACCAGAGGCGGCTTTATCACCAGAAAGACAAATGACTCTTTTATGTTTGATAGATGATTTAGTAAAAAGGGGAAGTCAATTTATTATAGCAACACATTCTCCTATTTTGATCTCTTATTATAGGGGAGTAATATTGGATTTAGATAATAATTTTAAGGTTACTAAGTATGAAGATACAAAAATATATAGTCTTTATAAATTGTATTTGGATAATCCATATGGTATGCAGAAGAGACTTTTTAATGAAGAAGATTAAAGGTCTCTTGTTTTTTGAGTGTAAAATTGCTATAATATTAATGATTTGAATGGAGGAAATTATGATATCAAAAAGTGAATTAGAAAGTTTGGCTAAAAAACTTATGTTTGAAATGAATGATGATGAATATGAAACTTTGGAAAAGGAGTTTGATGTTATATTAAAGCAAATGGATTTGATTGGTAATATTAAAGGTATTGATAAAGCTCTACCAATGACATTTCCTTTTGATTTAGAACTAAATGATGACTACTTAAGAGAAGATGTGTATAGTAATGAAATTAATTTTAATGATATGAAGATTAATGTTAAAGATTATGAAGATAATAGAGTAAAGGTTCCTAAGGTGGTGGAATAATGACAAATAAACTTATTGATGAAATTAGAAATAATTTAGATAATGGTAGTGTTACTAGTGAGATGTTGTTTGAAGAAGCTACTAGTAGGGCTAGAGAATATCAAGACGAATATAACTGTTTTGTTACAATTATGAATAAAAAAGAAGAGGTGGAGGGAGATAGTATACTAAGAGGAATACCTTATGCTTTAAAAGATAATATTTCTACTAGGGGTATACTTACTACTGCTTCTTCTAATATACTTAAAGATTATATTCCTTTATATGATGCTACTGTTTATAAAAAATTAAAAGAGTCGGGTGCTGTACTTATGGGTAAGACCGTACTTGATGAACTTGCTATGGGAGGAACTGGTACTACTGGTCATACTGGTGTTGTTAGAAATCCGTGGGATAAGGAAAGAATGATTGGTGGTAGTTCTGCTGGTAGTGCGGCTTCTGTGGCTCTTGGCATTGTTCCTTTTGCAATTGGTTCTGATACAGGAGATTCTATTAGAAAGCCTGCTGCTTATGGTGGAGTAGTTGGATATAAACCTACATATGGTAGAATATCTAGATATGGTTTATTTGCTTTTGCTTCTAGTTTAGATCATCTTGGAGTATTTGCTAGAAGTGTTAAGGATGTAAGTTATGTTATGGATATAGTTAAAGGGCATGATGATAAGGATATGACTAGTTTACCTGATGAGGATATTTCTTATGTTGATAATTTAGATAATGATATTAAAGGCAGAAAATTATTTTATATTAAAGAGGCTATGGATATAGTTAGTGATAGTGATGAATTAAAGGGTATTATGGATAATTTTAAAGAGGTTATTAGTAAATGCAAATCTTTAGGTTTTGAAGTAGAAGAAGTTACTTTTGGTAAAGAATTACTTGAGGCTATATATCCTGTGTATAATGTTATTTCTTGTGCAGAGGCTACTAGTAATAATTCTAATTTAACTGGTATTCCATTTGGTAGTAGAGTAGAAGCTGGTAATGTTAATGATATTATGATGAAAAGTAGAACAGAAGGTTTTTCTGAACTTATTAAGAGAAGATTTGTTATTGGTAGTTATGTTCTTCAAAAAGAAAATCAAGAAAAATTATTTTTAAATGCTTCTAGAGCTAGAAGACTTATTGTTGATAGAATGAATGAATTATTTAAAAAATATGATGGTCTTATTATGCCTACGAGTGGTGAGGTTGCTCCTTTATTTGATAAGGCTAGTGATAAATTATCAGATGAGTATTTGATTCTTGGTAATCATCTTGTTATTGGTAATTTTGGAGGTTTTCCTAGTATTTCTATTCCTAGCGGTTTTGTTAATAATATGCCAGTTAGTGTAAATATTACAGGTAGAGCAAAAGAAGATTATTTAGTTCTTAATATAGCTAATAAAATAGAAGAGGTTCTTGGATGCAGAGGTATGGTGGCTAAAGATGAGTAAATATATTCCGGTTATTGGACTTGAAGTTCACTGTGAACTTAAGAGTAATAGTAAAAACTTTAGTACTGGTAAAAATGGTAATGGGGATGTTAATACTAATTTATCAGTAGTTGATATTGGTTATCCTGGTATTTTACCTTGTGTTAATAAAGAGGCAGTTAAAAAGAGTATTATGGTTGCTTTAGCTTTAAACTGTAAAGTACCTGAAAAACTTACTTTTGATAGAAAAAATTATTATTATCCTGATTTACCTAAGGGATATCAAATTACACAGTTTAAGAATCCTATTGGTACTAATGGTTATGTTATGATTAATGTTGATGGAACTGATAAAAGAATAGATATTCATGATACGCATTTAGAAGAGGATACTGCTAATATGGATCATTTGAGTACTTATTCTCTAATTGATTATAATAGGGCGGGAGTGCCACTTCTTGAGACTGTTACAGAGCCTTGTATTTCATCTTCGAAAGAGGCTATTGCTTACTTAGAAGCACTTAGAAATATATTTTTATATTTGGATGTTAGTGATGCAAGAGCAGATCTTGGTCAGATAAGAGTAGATGTTAATGTTTCGATGAAAAAAGAAGAAGATATGAAGCTTGGAACAAGGGTTGAAATGAAAAATGTTAATTCTTTTTCTACAGTTAAGGAAGTTATTGAAGTTGAGATTAAAAGACAAACAGAAATACTTGAAGCAGGAGGAATTATTGAGCAGGAAACTAGAAGATATGATGAGGCTAATAAGACTACAGTATTTATGAGAGGTAAGAGCGATGCTATTGATTATAAATACTATACAGAGCCTAATATTCCTCCTATTAAATTGAGGAAAGAATTTATTGATGATATTAAAAATAATATGCCTGCTCTTGAATATGAAAGAAAGAATACATATATAAATGAATATGGTATTAGTAATATTGATGCTAGTACGCTTACTAAAGATAAGAGGTTATCTGATTATTTCGAAAGTGTTATTAACTATGGCTCTAATCCTAAAGATACTTCTAATGTTATAGTAGGATTCTTACTTGGATATTTAAATAAGCATTATAAGAATATTTCGGATATTAATATTAAAGCAAAGGATTTTAGTGAAATTATTAAGATGATGAGTGATGGTAAGATATCTAATAAACAGGCTAAAGATATATTTACTAAAGCCTTAGATGAAGATAAAAATGTATTAGGTGTTGCTAAGTCTATTGGTACTCAGATAAGCGATAAAGAAGAAATTAGAAATATTATTAATGAAGTATTTAATGATAATCCTAAAGTTATAGATGATTTTAAGTCTGGTAAGAATGTTAATGGTTTTATTATGGGACTTATTATGAAGAAGACTTCTGGTAAAGTAAATCCGGGTGTTACTAATATTGTACTTAAAGAAGAACTAGAAAAATTATAGTTCTTTTTTGTTTTCTTTTTTTCTTTTTTATGGTAGAATATTGTTAGAATAGAAATTGAGGAGTATGTGAAAATGAAGAGGAAAATTTTTAATTTATTATTTGCTTTAGTATTTGTCTTCTTATGTTTGTTTAGTTATACATTTGTTCAGGCTAAAAGTGTATCTATGGGGATTGGTGGTAATAAAAGTACTCTAGAGCCTGGAGATACAATTAAAGTTGATTTGATTATTTCATGTGTTGCTAAAGGGACTAATGTTAATAAGATGGATACTGGATTTGAATATGATTCTAATGTGTTTACGCTTGTTGATAATCAAAATGTTAAGTATTATGATGGATGGAAAAAGGTTAAAGAAAACTTAGATGATAAAACTGGTAGTTATACTATTAGTTTAAAAGCGGATTCTTCTAAAAACTATATTAGTAATATTGAGGCATCAGATAAATGTAATGATGATAAATATGTTACTTTAGTTAGTGGTTATGAACTTAAAGTTAAAGATATCGCTAATCAGAAGTCTAAAATATGGGCTTTGCAAGATGGTAGTAGGAGTACTTCTATTGAGGTTGATATTTTTAAAGCTAATGATAATAATAATTTGAAAGAGCTTAATGTTGAAGGAGTAGAGATTGAACCTAGTTTTTCTTCTGATATTACTAGTTATGAGGCAGAAGTTAGTTACGATAAGGATAAAGTTGTAATTAATGCTACTTGTGCTGGTGAGGGATGTAATGTTTCTAATACTGGTGAAAAGTCATTACAGGTTGGTGAAAATAGATTTGAAATAGTTGTTACTGCTGAAGATGGTAGTAAGAAGAAATACAATTTATTTATTAATAGAAAAGAAGCTTCTTCGGATACTACTTTGTCATCTTTAAAAATTAAGGATTCTAATGGTGATAATGTTTCTTTTGGTTTTAAAAGTGATAAACGTAGTTATAATATTAATGTGGATTATGATATTTTGTTTGTTACTTTTGAGACTAAGTGTAGTGGGGATAACTGTAAGGTTGATGATATAGAGACTCAAAAGTTAGAAGTTGGCGATAATAGTATTAAAATAAAAGTTACTGCTGAGGATGGTACTACTGGTGAATATAAGATTAATATTATTAGGGAAAAGAAAAAGAGTATAATTCCTTATATAGTTTGTGGAATAGTTTTACTTGGCCTTATTTCAGTAGGAGTGGTTTTCTTTATTAAAAGAAGAAATAATAAAAAAGCAAAACATACTAATGTTGAACCTATTGTGGTTAATGATGATGATAGTTTTGATATTGATAATTTACAATAAATTTTAAGATATTAGTCTTAGACTAGTATCTTTTTTTAACTTTTACATAAAATATTGAAAAAGTTGAAAAAAGTACTTGATTATTTGAAAAAAGTATTATATAATTAAGAAGTCTTGTGGATGTATTGGCCAATTAGCTCAGTCGGTAGAGCACTCGGCTGTTAACCGATAGGTCGTAGGTTCGAGCCCTACATTGGCCGCCATTTGATAATTAAACTATCTTAGGATAGTTTTTTTATAAATATTATTATTTTAATTGACAAATGTGCAGTAAATGTGTTATATTTATGTCAGCCGATAGGTGTTTTTATTTTAATCAATTGAGGAGGATTTATGGGTAAGATTGTTGATTATTTTAGAGGAGTAAAAAAAGAGGCTGCTAGAATTAAATGGACTAGTAAAAAGGATTTGTTAAAATACTCTGTATCTACTATTAGTTTTATGATATTTTTTGGTGTTTTCTTTTATTTAATTGATATGCTTGTAGCATTATTAAGGAGCGGTTTATAATGAAAAAGGAATGGTATGTTGTTAATACTGTTAGTGGACACGAATATAAAGTAAAAGAAAAATTGGAAATGAAGATTAACTCTAGAGATTTACAGGAAAATATATTTAGAGTTATTGTTCCTGAACAAAAGGAAATTGAATTTAAAAATGGTGTAAAGAAAGAAAAAGTTAAGAAAATGTTTCCTGGATATGTACTTGTAGAAATGGTTATGAGTGATGAAGCTTGGTACATTGTTAGAAATACACAAGGTGTAACTGGGTTTATTGGATCTTCTGGTAAAGGTGCTAAACCTATTCCACTACTTCCACAAGAAGTTGATCGTATTCTTAATAGTATGGGTATGAGTAGAGTGGATGTTAGTAAAGACCTTAAAGAAGGGGCTAAAGTTAAGATTATTTCTGGACCATTTAAAGATATGATGGCTAAAATTGATTCTATTGATTTGAAGGAACAAAAACTTACTGTATTAGTAGATTTGTTTGGCCAAGAGACTTCAGTTGAGGTTGATATGCAAGAAGTAGAAACTTTGGGATAATTTTTAAATAAAAATGCTTATGTTGTTAAAACTTTAATAAAAATAAAAAAAATAGTTGTATTTTAAAAAAAAGTGTGATATCATTATCGGTGCGAGACATATTATTATGTTAGTAAGTGGAAGGCGGACGGCTGATAGGACCACACGCGAAAAAGAAATTTTAATAGGAGGTGTTTTTCGTGGCTAAGAAAGAAGTTACTAAAATAATTAAATTACAAATTCCAGCAGGAAAAGCAACACCAGCTCCTCCAGTAGGAACTGTACTTGGACCAGCAGGAATTAATTTACAAGAATTTTGTACTAAATTTAATGATGCATCTAGAGATAAAATGGGAGATATATTACCGGTTGAAATTACTATTTATGAAGATAGAAGTTTTGATCTTGTACTTAAAACTCCACCTTGTGCATTCTTACTTAAGAAAGCTGCTGGTATTAAATCTGGATCTAGTAAAGGTGAAGTTGTTGCAACTTTATCAAAGGATAAACTTAGAGAAATCGCTGAAACTAAGTTGCCTGATTTAAATGCTTATACAGTTGAAGAGGCTATGAAAATAGTTGAAGGTACTGCCCGTAACATGGGAATTAAAATAGAAGATTAATTATAATATGTCATATAGGTTTTATACCTATGTGGAAGGATAAGATAGTCCGCAATTACCACATAAGGAGGGAAGACGAATGAAAAGAAGTAAAAGATATGTTTCTAATTTAGAAAAAATCGAAAAGAATAAAGTATATTCTGCATTAGAGGCTGTTAAATTAGTTAAAGAGACTTCTAATACTAAGTTTGATGGTACTGTTGAAGTTGCTATGAATTTAAACTTAGA
>CAKPSW010000008.1 GCA_934183705.1 uncultured Bacilli bacterium
TGGTGCTGAATGTAAGAATTGAACTTACCCCTGAAGCTTACCATGCTTCTGTACTACCACTATACTAAATCAGCAGGAAATTAATATTATTTGAATAATATTAATTTTATAAATATAACTAGAGCAAGTAATACTCTATAGAATGCAAATATTGAAAAGTCATGTCTTTTAATATAGTTTAGTAAGAATTTAATAGTTAATATACCCATTGCAAATGAAGTTATTATTCCCACTATTACTTCTTTTGTAAAAGCCAAATCACTTACCTTTAATACTGTAGCACCACATATTACTGGTACTGATAAAAGAAAAGTAAATTTAGTTACTGCCTCTTTTGATATACCCTGTACTCTTCCAGCTAGAATAGTTGTGCCACTTCTTGAAAAACCAGGTATAACTGCAAAAGCTTGCGAAATTCCAATTATCATAGCTTGTTTTAATGTTATATTTTCAAATTTAGTTTCTTTTTTATAATGTCTACTAGCCCATTTATCTCCTACGTATATTAATACACCCATTATAGCAAGAGATAACGCTATTATCCATATTTTATTTCTTATTACCGTCTCTATCAAGTCATCTAATAATAAACCAACTAAAGCAGCAGGTATTGTTGCAGCTACTAAATACCAAAACATCCTGCCATTAGTAGTCTTCTTCTTAGTTTTAATATCACTTATAGCACCTATAAATAAGTTCCACCAGTCCTTAAAGAAGAATACTAAAACAGCCATCATGGTACCAAAGTGAAGAGCCACATCAAAAGCTAATGATGATTCTTCCCAACCAAATAAATATGGGAACAATATAAGATGAGCTGATGATGATATTGGTAAAAATTCCGCAATCCCCTGAATAATTCCTAATATTATCGCTCTAAACACAGTCAATTTTATTCACCTTCTAGTTGTTTTCTTTTAATACTTCTATAGCTTTTTCCATAGCAATATTGTATTTTAAAGCTTCATTTGAACCAAATTCACGTCTTACATCTTCTTCAGTTATATCATAGTTTTTAGCTATTTTAGCTACTTCTTTATCTACATCTTTATCATTTATCTCTATCTTTTCTTCTTTAATTATAGCTTCTAGTAGATAACGATATTTAAGTTTTACCTCAGCTTCTTTTGTAATATCTTTCATGATATCTTCTTTTTTTATTCCAGCATAAGCATAGTATAATTCTTCACTTATTCCCTGTGATTGTAATCTTTTAATAAAATCTTCATACATTTTATTTGCTTGATCTTCTATTATTTCTTTATCTAAATCTATTTCCATATTTGATGCTGCTTTAGCAAGTAAATCTTCAGTAAATTTGTTTTCGATATTTTCTTCTTTTTGCTTTGTTATTTCTTCCAGAATTGCCTTATCTAATTCTTCTTTGTTTGTTACGCCTTCCATGTCTAAGTCTTTGAAGAATTCTTCATCTAACTCTGGCACTACTCTTCTTTTAATATCATGTACAACTACATTAAATACCACTTTCTGTCCAGCTAGATCTTTAGCCATATAATCTTCTGGGAAAGTTAATTCTATATCTTTACTTTCTTCTTTTTTCATTCCTATTACGCCCTCTTCAAAGCCTGGTATAAATGAATGACTACCTAATTCTAGCGAATATCCCTCTGCACTTCCACCAGGAAATTCTTCATTATCTTTAAAACCTTTAAAATCGATAATAACAGTATCACCTTCTTCTGCAGCACCATCTTTAGACACTAATTCAGCATATCTATCTAAGATATGTCCTATTTCATGTTCTATTTCATCTTTTGTAACTTTTAACTTATCTTTTTTAACTTTTAATTCCTTATACTTACCTAATTTTACTTCTGGATCAGTAATAATTGTTATATTAACTTCAAAACCATTATCATCTAATGATACTATTTCCAATTTTGGTTCTACTACCGGAATTAATTTATCACCTACTATTATTTCACCATATTTTTTATCAATTAAATCTTCCATAGCGGTTCTTATAATATCACTAGTACCATATTTCTTCTCAAATACACCCCTTGGTACCTTACCTTCTCTAAAACCATCTACTTTAGCCTTTTTTGATACTTTTTTAAATGCATTATCTTTAGCCTTATTCCATTCTTCGCCACTTACTTTATAGTTTATTTGTTTTTTCATAATTTACCTCCTAACAAATTTCTATTACTTCTACTTCATATTCCCCATTAGGAGATGCCACTTTTTTTACTTCTCCTACTTGAGCATTCATTATTGCTTTAGCTATTGGACTTTCATTAGATATCTTATTGTTTGATGGATCAGCTTCTTTAGAACCTACAATACGATATTCTTCTATTTCATCATCATCAATATATTTTATTTTTACTGTTGTACCTAAACCTACTTTATCTGTAGATACTTTTTTAATTATGTGAGCATCTTCCATTATTTTTTCTAATTCTTGAATTCTGCCTTCTACTTGGGCTTGTTCTGTTCTAGCGGCATCATAATCAGCATTTTCAGATAAATCTCCTAAAGCTCTTGCTTCTTTTAAAGCTTTAATTACTTCAGGTCTCTTAACATTTTTTAATTCATTTAATTCCTCTTCTAACTCAAGAAAACCTTCATCAGTTAGATATATTTTATTGTCAGTCATTTTGTTTCCTTCTTCCTCTTTCTATTTGAAATTAATTTTCTTTTTACAATTCAAAATTGTACTAAATTTTAATACTTTTGTCAAGTATAATCTTATTTTATTCCCAAAATTTAATTATTAACTTATTTTAATTCTAATTATATCATTTGGATAAACCCTCTTATCCAATTTAAATTTAAGTATCTCACCAGGATGCCTCCCTATGTTTACTAAATTATCATCTATATCGTATATATCAGGCATTATAAAACTAAACGGTTTTATGTTAGGTCCAAATATCTCAACTTCATCCCCAGTTTTAAAGTAATTTCTTTCCGTCATAGTAACTATTTTCCTCTTTTCATCATAATCCGTTACTATTCCTAAGAAATCTTGGTTTGATACTTCACTTCTTCCTAGATAATATTGTTCATGAGTAGTAGGTAATTTATCCCAAAATTGTACTGTTGCTTCTCTATTTGCTACTCTATCTAATATCTTTTGATAATATACTATTCTATCATCAGTTAATTTATTATCATAATAATCATCTATAATATTTCTATAAGTATTAATAACAGTAGCAACATAATAATTACTGCGCATTCTTCCTTCTACTTTTAAAGAGACAATACCAATATCTATCATTTCTCCTACTTTTGAAACCATCATTAAATCCTTAGAAGAAGCCGTATATTTAGTACTACTTTCTATTTTATTATTATCCCTATCATATAAAGGAAACTCCCAGCGACATATCTGAGCACAACCACCACGATTAGCATCCCTATTAGTAAAATAATTAGATAATACACATCTACCTGAATATGATGAACACATAGCTCCATGTACAAAAGTTTCTATCTCCATGGAAGTTAGATCTATTATTTCTTTTATTTCTTCTTTTGAAACTTCTCTTGCTAGTACAACCCTTTCTACTCCCTTTGATTTCCAAAATAATACAGATTCATAATTCAATGTTGAAGCTTGTGTAGAAATATGTATTTTAAGATCAATATTGTTATCACGTACTATATCTATAACTGATGGATCTGATACTATTATAGCATCTACTCCTGCTTTTTTAAGCTCTCTTAAGTAGTCTTTAACACCTTCTATATCTTCATTATGAAATACTATATTTACTGTTACATATACTTTTTTATTTATACTATGAGCATATTTTGTAGCCTCATTTATCTCCATAATACTAAAATTTTTAGCATTAGCACGAAGAGAATAATCCCTTCCTCCTATATAGCAGGCATCCGCTCCATAAAGATAAGCAAATTTTAACTTTTCAATATTTCCAGCAGGAGCTAATAATTCTATTTTTTTAGTCATTTTTATCACCTTTAACTTTATATGTTGTCTTAGTATTATAAAATCCAAGATAGCCTTCTTCCATCACTTCTCTATTTATAAAATTATCTATTATATCTATATCATCTTGAAGTGATAAATCTATTACTAAATTTATATCATTAAGCTGTGATATATGATTTATTAAGTTTACTACTGGACTATATATTATAGTACCATATCCATTTTCTACAATAGTATATTTTTTATCATTATCATATATATAATAAGTATTATCATTCATATCTTTTTCTATATATTCAAAATAACTTGATAATAGCTTCCTTCTAGAATAAAATATTTGCAAATTACCATATACAGTATAATATATAGTTAATTTAGTATTTCTTTTTATATCAAGTAATTCATCATAAGTTATATCACTAGTAATATAAGTACTATTAACACCATTTCTATAATAAAAATTATTACTATTTATACTAGCATTCAAATGCTCTTGTCCTATTATTAATTCTTTATTTATATCCATCTCTTTAGCAAGTTTTAATATTCCTACATCATAAAATAATATAGAAGATATATTAGTATTCTTTATCACTTTCAATACATCTTTAACTTTATCAATATCACTATTGTGAATCATTCTATTCAATGCAATAATAATTTTCTTATCAGTACTATTTGATATATTAATAATATCTTCTATTTCTAATTCTAAATTATAAGTAGATAAACCCTTAGCACCAATAATTATTCCTTTTATATTCTTTTTTAATACCTTTGCTATATCTTCTTTTTTATTTAAAACCACAATTATATTATTCATTACATCTTCTCCTTTTAGATATAGCTATTTTGTCTCCTACTGGAATATAAGTCGTTATAAATTCTTTATTATTATCTAAAAACTCTATAAATTTTTTAATTTTATTTACTATACCCATCTGATTTTTAGTATTAATTTTGCTCTCATCTTCAACTAAACCATGAAAAGATAAATTATCTGTAATAATAGTTCCATCTTCCTTTAAATTATTCTTAAATTTTTCAAAGAAAAGAATATTCTTACCTTTAGCAGCATCTATAAATATTAAATCATATAATCCATCTATCTCTTCTATAGTAGCATCACCATATATAATAGTTATTCGATCTTCTAAATTATACTTTTTAATATTAGCTTTGGCAATGTTATATCTCTCTTCATCTTTTTCAATAGTAGTTACATGTTTATTCTCATCTATACTAGCCATCATTATAGCAGAATAACCAATAGCACTACCTATTTCTAATATATTTGTTATATTATTATCTTTTATATAATTAATTAAATATAATATACCATCTTTTTGCATTATAGGAATATTATATTCTTTAGCATACACTTCTAAATCTTCCATCTTCTTCACCATAACTTTTAAAAGAAAAGCAATTTTATTGCTCTTCTTTTACCCTTTTTTTAAATTTTATCTGATCTTCTGCTAATTCTTCATCCAAGACATATCTCTTAGCCATTTCTTCATTATAAGTTAGCAAATTACCCTCTATATAAAAACCAGGAGAATTCTTAGCTAAAGAACCATCTTCTATAATTACATTTTTAATTCTCATAACACTTTTTCTAAAAATATTATCACTATAATATGCTAATAATAAACCATCTTGTATGTGTAATCTTTTAATATAATTATCTTCTTCACTTCTTAAATAGAAGCCTTTATCTTTATTATATATAACATTATATACTTCTACAGTATCATTTTCATAAATTATATCAATACTATCTGAAAACATTATATTTTTATTCATATAGATACTCCTTCCAGTGGTGCTATATATTATAGCAAAGCATTATTGTTATGTCAATAATATATTTACTTTATAAGCAATGTTGTAATGGTAATTAATACTATTACTAAAGCAGTAAAAACTACTATTAAGTAAATCTTTTCTGATAATTTAACTTTAATATAACTTTTACCTTCTTTAGTATATTTGACCTCTATTTTACCACCTTTTCTTTTTACCATTTCTATAAGTTTTTCTTCTATTTCATTAATGCTTAAACTTGTAGTATAAAACATATCCAATATAGCCCTTTCAAAAACCTCAGGACTTAAATCTCTTAATATTTCATATTCTTTATAGTATTCTTTAGCAAGCGCTACAATTTCCCTTTTTCTCTTCATAACACACCTCTATTACTCTCACATTAAGTATACCATAAAAGAAGTAAATATTCAAGTATTATACTCCAAAATTATTAACTCTTCTTTTCACTATTATTTTTCTTATCAAATCCATTGGTATAATAGTCATAGCAAGAGTTATTACAATTAATAATTCTCTTATTGTTATTTTAGTAGTTTGGAAAATAGTTATACCAGAGTATACAATAGATATTTGAACTATTATAATAAATATTATTATAAATATAAAGATTTTATTTTCTTTTATATGAGCTAATATATGAAGCCTATGTGTTCTAGCATTAAAAGCATTAAAAGTAGCTAAGAAAATAAATAAACAGAAAAATGATGTCATAAAATGATTAGTATCTATAAATAAATTCTTTATAATAGGTAGTTTTAAAAACATTATACATAAGATAAGAGAATATAACCCAGATATAATTATTTCATTTATCATATATTTATTTAATATATTCTCTTCCTTTTTCTTTGGTGGCTCATGCATATATTCTATTCTTGGCACTTCATAAGAAAATGCTAATCCTGCTAAAGTATCCATTACCATATTTATCCAAAGCATTTGAATTACTGTTATTGGTGAAGGTACTCCAATAAATGGTCCTATTAAGGATAACGATACTGCCGATATATTTACTGATAATTGAAAAATAATAAATTTACGAATATTTTTAAATATTGTTCTACCATATAATATAGCTTTTGAAATAGAGATAATATTATCATCTAATATTACTATATCCGAAGCTTCTTTAGCTACTTCAGTACCACTTCCCATTGCAAATGATACATCAGCCTTCTTAAGAGCTATAGAATCATTTACACCATCTCCAGTCATACCTGATACTAACCCTAATTCTTTAGCCAAAGTTACTAATCTTCTCTTATCTTCAGGAAGAGCTCTTGCCACTACTTTTAAATTAGGTAATATCTTTTTTAATTCATCGTCAGTTAATTTTTTTACCTCTTCACTTGATAGTATTATATCACTATCACTTCTTATTATACCAACTTCAATGGCTATTCTTTCAGCAGTATTTTTAGAATCCCCTGTTACCATTACAATATCTACTCCAGCTTTAGAAATAAGACTTATTCCATCTTTCGCTTCACTTCTTACTTCATCTTTAATAAATACTATTCCTACTAGAGTATTTCTTCTTAAATTATCTGTTGGATATATACTTTTAGATATAGCTAGAGCAATAGCCCTTTTACCTTCCCCTGTCTCCTCATCTATTAATTTTTTTACTTTATCTTTATCTATTTTTTTACATCTGCCGTCTATATCGATATAATCTTCTGTATACATAAGTATTTTATCATAGGCACCCTTAATTAATTTTATTTGTTTATTATCCTTTTCTATTACCGATATAGAATATTTATTTTTACTATTAAATAATACTTTATCTTTTATTTTAACTTCTTCTCTTCTTCTTTTATTAATAAAAGATAAAAGTGCTTTATCAGTTAAATTACCCCCTATTATTTTATTAGAAGTATCATCTAAAATAGAGTCATTATTATATATTATGCTACTCTCTATTATTTGTTCATAATTTTTAGGTAAATTCTTTTTACTACTATATTTCACCCCATTACCATTCATTATTGATACTACTTTCATCTTACCATTTGTTATAGTTCCTGTCTTATCAGTAAATAAGATATTTAATGAACCCGCTGTTTCAATTCCGACCATTTTTCTTACTAAGACATTATCCTTAAGCATCTTTTTAGAATTAGTAGATAAAACTAATGTTATCATCATAGGTAATCCTTCAGGAACTGACATTACAAGTACTGATACCGCTAGAGTCATAGCTTCTAATAAATAACCAATATAAGTATTTAATGATATACTTTTAATTATAGATAAGTCAAAATTATTTAAAATAAATATTTTAGAAAATAAATAAGATATAGCTATTAGTATAGCGGCAATATAGCCTATTATACTTATTATTTTAGCTAGATTAGTCAGTCTTAACTTTAAAGGAGAAGTATCTTCTTTTACTATTAACTCTTTTGCCATCTTACCATATAACGTATCCATACCAACTTTAGTTACTACTACTTCAGCCTCTCCATCATATATAGTAGTACCCTTATATACTTTATTATTTTCACTTGCTATAGTAATATCATTTATATATTCTTTATATTCTTCCTTTGTCTCACCATTTAATGATGATGAATCAATAGATAACATACCCCTTATCAATATTCCATCAGCAGGTATCTTCTCCCCACTAGAAAGTATTATTATATCTCCCTTTACTATTTCATCTATTTTAATTTCACTTACCACACCTTCTCTTCTTACCCTTATATTTATCTTTGAAGACTCTTCTTGCATTCTTTCAAACGCCTTATTAGAACCATATTCACTAATCGCAGATATTAAAGATGCTACTATTATAGCTACCGTTATTCCTATTGTTTCAAAATAGTCGAAATCTTTAAAAAGAAATATTGTTTTAACGGCTAGTGCTATAATTAAAATCTTTATTATAGGATCTCCTAAAGTTTCTATAAATAAGCCTAAGAAAGTATTTTTATTTTTACCACCAATAGTATTTGTCCCATATTTTTTTCTACTGTCTCTTACTTCTTCATTACTTAAACCATTATTATTATACATAAGATTCCTCCTATAGTACATAATATTTATCTATCTTTTAATTTAGTAATAGTATTATTAGACAAAAAAAGACTAAAATTTTAGTCATTTATTAATTATATTTTTTAAATACATATCTTCTATTAGTATAGTAATTATATATAAATGTTAATAGTGAACTAATTATTTTTGACCAAAAATTACCCATTCCTATTTTTTCAATAAATATTATTAAAAGTGTACTATCTATTAAAAAACCAACTACTCTAAAAATAATAAAATCTAATATCTGTGTTATCTTACTTCTTTTATCTTTAGGTACTGAAGAGAATAATCTTTGATTTAGATAAAATAGTATACTAAACGAAAATAAATACGCTATAAAATTAGCTACTATATAAGCTTTAGGATTTATTTTTGTAATAATAAAATATATTAAATATAATATTATTGTACAAACAATAGAAATACTACAATATCTTAAAAATTTTTTGTTATTTTTATATATATTAATTATCTTAGTAGATATATTATTCATGCTGACTCCTTTAATTCTTCTCTATAATTATTTTTATAATATTATAACATAAAATTTTCTAGTTTGACAAAAAAATCACTATCTCGTGATTTTTATATTCTCCAATATGGAACACTACAATCTTGACATTTAGTATTATACCTTATAACTGGGCTTATTACAATGGATGTATTACTATATATTGTTTTTGTACCTTCATAAATTAAAGTTGCAGTATTTTTTAATTTAAATGGCATTAAGTATCTTTTTTTTTAACTTTGAATGTCACTTTTGTTTCACTATTAGCGGTAACAGTACCCATTTGTACTGTTAGAGTGCCAGTTCCTTCTTCATACTGATATTGCGATTCTAAAGCCGCAGTATCATTTATTGTTACGCTAGATGGAATAAAGGTTGCTAGAGCTATATTTATTATATCTTCTAACTTAGCATCTTTATAATCATTTTCAGTATTATTATTTAATGTTATTGTATAAGTTAATGCACCATCTACCCAATTTTCTTTATCAGCCTCTTTTTTTAAAGTAAGCCCATCTACTAGATTTACTACCGAAGTATTTGAAGTCAAAGTTGTTGGTATATTATTGTATGTTCCTGTAGCATTTATAGTATTTGTAAGTTCATTCATATTAATCCTCTTACTAAAACTTATGCATATATATTTATATTATTATAATAATTATTAATCTAGTTGTATTACACTTAATCTAGCATTTACGCCATCAGCAAATACAAGTTCTGTATTCTCTTCGGTGGTAATTACTAAAGTTACTTCATCATCTTCTCTTAACGAAAATATAAAGGTACTAGCAATTTGAGTTTGAAGATTGGCTTTTAAAGTTCCTTTTATTATACTAGGTGCTAGAAAAATCCCTTCTACCTTACTCCTATTTTATAATTTATATCCGATGTAGTATTTAAGTTTACAAAATAGTTTATTTGATAAGTACCAAAATTTCTTATTACTATTGCATATGTACTATTAAAACTAGTTAAAAAAGCAATTCCAGTAGCTTCAAGCAGAAGAATGGTCTCTGTATTAGGAGTAAGATTAATTCTTTGAGCAGTGCTTGAATATCTCTCCCCATAAGCTATTAATTTACCAGGATCACCTTTATCCCCTTTCTCTCCAGGCTCTCCTTTTTCCCCTTTTTTCTCCCCTCTCTCCAGGCTCTCCCTTTTCTCCTTGTGGTCCTATAGGTCCAACGTCTCCAACATCACCTTTTTGTCCTTTCGGAATATAGAAGGTTAAATGATGAACATTATTTTCAAAGTCATCCAAAACTTGAGCCTCTTCATCTGGATTTATAGTCTCTGTTTCATCTATTGAAATCATTTCACTTCGTCCTATTTCTCCTGGAAAACCACGAGGTCCCTGTTCTCCTTTTTCTCCCTGAGGCCCCATTATACCAGTCTCACCACGAGGTATTTTAAAGTTTAATATTACGTCCATGTCAGTGCCAACATCAACAACCATAGCCTCGCTTCCAGCATCTCCCGTCTCAGTTGTCCCAACATTAACAGTAGCCCCTCCATTAGGTCCTTTAGGACCCGTCGGACCAATTTCTCCCATATCGCCTTTAGGACCGGTCGGGCCTATTGGACCTATTGGACCAATATCTCCTCTATCACCTTTAGGGCCAGTAGGACCAATTGCATAATAACATTTAACATCTTTATTTTTATCTTCTAGTAATTTCTGGATTTTATCTTTTAAATTTTCATTGCAATTATTTTTATCATTTCTCATATATAATCCTCCACTATAATTTATGTTAATTACTAAAGATTAGAATGAGCGATTATAAACAATGAAAAGAAAAAGAGAATTAATTGATGATATTCTAGATCCTAATTATAATCTTGAAGATATAGATTATGATTATAATCCAGATGCACATTATTCAGATAGTGATATTAAAATTAAATACTTAAGATGTGGATTTGAAGAAAACGTATCAGACTTCATCTATGATGAGTTTGCAAAAAAACAAAAAAGATTCAGAATTTTTTCTAAATCTTTGTTTTACCTAGATCTTCCTTTTGTTTCATTAGTTATTTGATAATTATATAGTCTTTCAAGTTGTTCATCATCTATATGAATTACTTTACCACCTTTAGGATTAATTCTTTCACCACTAAAAACTATCCATATTGCATCAAGTGGCATATCTGGCATTGAAGCTTCACCATCAGTAAAAATTATTTTATTTTCAACTCGCCTTGAGAAAGCACCTACAGCAACATTAAAGTCAGTACCTCCACCACCTTCAAATTGCATATTTTCTATATCTTCTTCTGTTCTAATCTCATGAAATCCATAAAATTCTGTATCAAAGCATCCAACTTTTAATTTAGTATGTTGTAATATATTTTTACATTCTCTTAAAAAGTTCTTTAATAATACTTCATCTATTGAACCGCTTGTATCAAGAACAATTTCAGTTTCCGGCATTGGTTGTTCTTCTAAATTAGCACTAACTACACCATCTTCTAATGTTGCATTTTTATAAGACCAATCAACATCATACTTAATTGTCTCTCTTAAAACATATCGCCAATCAATTATTGGTTTAGCAGTACCTATATCATTAACTGTTCTAATGCCTCTATTCATTGATGTACCTGCCTGTGATGCTTGTTTTGAAATTGCCTCTTTTAATTCTTCTAGCTGTTTTTTCTTATCTTCAAGATTCTTTTTAAAAGCATCTTTTTCGCCCATACTTTCAAGTTCTTCCTGTTTCTTTTCAAGTTCAGTTTTCTCTTTACCTTTTTTATCTTTATCTTTTCCTAATAATTTATCTAATAAACTCTCTTTTTCACCAGATTTTTCTTGTTGTTCTTTATGTTTTTTTACTGCTTGTTCCCACATACTATGAGTATCATGCCCAACATCTTGTTTTGATTTATCTTCTTCTTGTAAATCTTTCCCAGATCTATCACTCTGTTCTTGTGATTGTTTTTCCTGTAATAATTTTTCATATAATTGTTCGGCATCATAATTAATAGCTTCTGCCATATCAATACCATCCGGTGCCATTTTTAAACCATCTCGTTTTAAAAATTGATTAATAACACCATCAGTAGCAATATTCCATAATTCATGATCCTTACCTTCACTTCTTAATATATGATTGAATGCAATATGACATACTTCATGAGCAAATATAAAAGTTTGTTCCTCAATACTTAATCCCTCTAAATATTTCGAATTATAATATATTGTTTCTCCATCTGTGCCTGCGGTTTGTATATCTTTACTTTCCTTATAACCTACACTTGCTACTACACTCCCAAAAAAAGGATATTTAACAAGCATTTTTCTTTTTAATGCTGCTATATCATATTTCATAACTTACACCTCAAATTCGTGCAACTAATGAAAATATTTCTTCACTTATTTTATCTTTATTTATTTCATTTGCAGTAACAATTATTATACAGCTTTTAGGTAATTCAAATGTAGATATTTTCCTATGTTCTAATAATTCACAAAACTTTAATTGTTCTTCTTTAGAAATCGAATCAATTTTATCAATTACTAATATTCCACTGGCATTTGTACTTAATATTTCATTAAACCATTTAGGAGGCATAAAATCTACTCCATCATAATGACCATTTAACTCTTTAACATCAACATTGGCAGGCACTACAACTGCATCAGGTAGATCCTTACTAGATATAAAATCAACTAATATTGGTGCAACATTTGCTTTAATATATGACAATAATATTTCTTTCTTATTTTCCATTATCTTCTTATACCTCCTTCCGGCATTTCAGCAAGTTTTGCTTCTGCAAGTCTTTCTAACTTACTTTCATCGCCATGTGTCCATAAAGCATCAAAAATTGCTCCAAACTCTGCTCCTAATCCTGTAACAAATCCCCTAACTTTTTCTAAATTATCATCGTCTACCTGCGTTAATCCCATAGTTGTTGCATATCTTTCAGCAGTATTTAATGCTTGTACATCTCTATCGGTATAATTTCCATTTATTACATCATCTAATGTTATTACTTGTTGATTACAAAATTGTACAAATTCTCTTGTTATATCTTCACCAACTAATGCCCTTAACATTTCTGGACTTCCTGTTGCATAAAGCATCTTAGAAGCCATTTCCCACTTTCTAGGATCAGCATTAGGCCTCTCGCCATCATACTTACTTCGGAGTGTTTCACCCTTCTTATAAGCAATATAAGAATAAATTGCTGGATGTATGTTATGTTCACTTGCCCACTTTAGCCAACCTTCGGTTGTTGTTTTAATATACACATGGGCAAATCTATTGAATAATGGTTCTGCTAACTGATTTGCAGCTAATGAATCCTTCATATCATTTCCTGCTGCTACAATTCTAGCATTTTCTGGTAATTTCCAAATACCATTTACTTCTCTATCTAAAACTATATTAAACGCTATACCTTGAATACTTGGTAGAGCATTTGTTATTTCATCAAAGAATACTACATGAAGTCTATCTGGTTCCTTTTCACATTTTTCTTGTAATTTCTTAAGCCATGTTGGTGGAACATCCATCATTTCTCCTGTTGATCCATTATATACACTTTTACCATTTAAACTTTCTGGTGTCGCATTACGAAGATATATTATTTCGCAAGTAGGATCTATTTGTTTTACTCTTGCAGATTTACCCTCTGATGAAGGACCATGCAAGAATACTGCTACACCACTTTCTATTGCCCCTCTTATGATTTCTTCTTCACTTACTTGTCCAAATTTTAAACCATAAGGGTTTCTTCTTTTTTCAGCTCGTTTTTGTTCTTCTTCAAATTCAGCTTTTTCCTCTGGTGTCATATCATAAGCACGAGTAAATGTTACAGTTTGAGTTAAATTAGGGAGCATATATCTGTCAAGATATTCTTTCATTTCTGTTCTATCAAAATCACCTTTATATTCAGTTTCCTTATCAAGAAATCTTATACCAGAAACCAATCCTTTTTTTGAAATTAAAATTCCTGTTCTATCATCTATCAACCATTTAACCGGTGATACTTCTACCCAAACGTAATCATCATCTATATACACAGCACCATTTGAAAGCTTGAATTCATTGCCACTAAAATCAGAGTTAGCTTTTATACGAATATATTTCTTTCCTTGATATTCGTATTCATCATAAGTTACAGGTTTAAATCCTGTATCATAGTCTTTATATTTTACAGAATCAAATGTGTAACTTCTTCCTGTCTTATTCATTCCTCTATTATATTCTGACTCTAGTATATTTTGCATTCTAAAATCAGCAGCATTTTGAGGATATTCTCCATACTCTACTTCTTCTGTTCCATTGTATCCCCTCACTCTGTTCGGGTAAATTTGAGAAAAGATTATAGAAGATTGCAAAACTGGACGAACAGCACCATCGCGTGTAAACTTACATTTGTTGTACCTATCACCAAGCATATTGACTGCGCGGACATCATTATCGCCATCATCAGATCTAGTCCAAAACCAACTAGTTCTACCAGTTAAAGATCTATCTTCATCTATATTACAATCAGCATCTCTACATAAATAACCACCTGTTAAAACACATAAATCTGTAATTGCAGCTTTTGTTCCATATTTTCTAATTACTTCTAATTGGGATTCACTACTGTTTCCCCAAATTTGTCCTTCAGACAATAAAGTTAAATCTTGACTATTCATTTTAATTATCACCACAATTATATTTTACCATATAATTTCATTTTTTCTTACTATTTTTTTGAAAATTAATAAATTTTACTTTATATTTGATAATAATTTATCACATTTTTCGTTAGAATATTTTAAATGTACTTTAAAAGCAAAATTGGGCAAGTAGCACCATTACATTTATACCTATATTTGTTATTCCTATTACCATTCTTACTGACCATACGGGCAAAGCCAAAGCCCTGCGCCAAAGACGCAACACAAGCAAATTCGCTAGAATAAATTATTTACTTAATAAAAAAAGAATATCTCTTTTATAAGTGATACTCTTTTTAATTTTCTTTATTAAATAGTTTTTCTATAATTAAATCCCTAGAATGTAAATTATTGTTTTTACCTAGCAATAAGTTTTCATAAAATTTAATTAAGAAACTATTATCTGGTTCTATATTTAAATAATTATTAAAATAATTACTTCTTACTAATGCATTTCTATAATAAACCGCTTTTTCTTTGAATACAGTATTATCCACATCATATCCAAGTGATATTAAATATTTTTCGATAAATAACGCCACAGTTCTAGTATTGCCTTCTCTAAATGGATGTATTTGCCATATTCTACTAGAAAAATCTGCTATGTTATTAATTACGTCAACTATATTCATTTCTTTATAGTTTTTATTTTTTTCTAATGACAAATCATAATCTAATGACTGTTCTAATAATTTATAATCACCATAAGAGACTGAATCATTATTTAAAATCTTTTCATGTTTCGAAAAATTTACTTCTCTAAAATTTCCTGCAAATTTATATACATCTTGAAATAAATATTTATGAATGTATCTTAAATAATCTATAGATAATTCGAAACTATCCTCTTCCAATAACTGGACTATTCTGGTAGAAACCAAATCACATTCTAATTCATCACGATTAACATTATTATCTTTTTCTTTTTCAATATAATATTGTTTTAACTCATGTTCTACTTCATAAATAGTTTTTTCACCAATTACATTCTCTTGTAATAATCTCTTTAAATATTTAGATGGTTTTAAATTATCAATTTCTTGAAGGCCAATAGCCATATCCCACTCTAATTGTTTTAAATAGTTTTTAGGTGGCTTTTCTATAATATAATCATTTATACGCGAATCAAACTCCTTCTCAGACATCACAATCACCTCACTATTTTTCAAAAATTTCATGCTTATTACTTATTATTTAAATTTATTCCATCAATACTTGTTTCATAAATCCATTGTTTTAAATCAGTATTATCTCCAGATTCATAAAACTTAATCAATTTTTCAAAGAATGTAGGTTGATCTGCTTGTGCAATCGTAATTATTCCGCATCCATTATCTATCATTATTTTATTAGCAAATAACATGCCAACTCTTTTATTACCATCTATAAACATTTGTCTTCGCATAATCCATAACATAACTTCAATAGCAATTTCTGTTTTAGTTTTATCAACTTGATTAAGAAGTTCTGCTAGTTCTTCTTTAATTTGACTTTCAATAGGAAACATAGGTTTCCAAGTAGTACCACCTATATTTACTGGTGTTGTTCTTATTTTACCTAAATTTTCATCTAAAACCAATTTATCGCAAGTTAATTTATGTAAATGGCATAATACTTTAAAATCATAATCTATTTCATCATTTTCAAGAATAAACGCCCAAGCATATTTTAAATTGTTTATAGCAATTATTTTATCAACTGTTAAACCATTTACAATACCACCATCATAAATTGCTTGTGTTTCAGGATATGTAACGCCAATCCCTTCTAAATTAGCACTTTTCCAAATATAATCAACTATATTTCTTTTAGCTACAAATACATTTTGTTCTCTTGTTAAATTAAATTTATTATTCATAAATTACCACTCCTTTGTAATAATATTTTAATATCTCATTGTTAAATTTTTACATTTTCTTAAAAATTAAAAAGTAGTCGACATATTAATATGTCGACTTTCAGGGGGTTTTGGTTATCACACCTACATTTAATCGTAGAGTGCGGTCATATATTTTTATGACATATTAATCATAATACATTTTTTGATAAATTGCAATAGGTTTTGTTAAATTTTTTAATTTTATTTTGGCTGCCAAAATATTATTCTAGATTTTCTATCTTTTTTAATTCATTAAATATGTTTTCATATTCAGGATTTGTACTAAATGTTAATAATGTACTTATAAATTCGTCAGCATCAGCTTTAGCTTTTAATAGCATTTTATAATCTTTTTTAATATTAGCCATTTTGAATATCATTTCACCACTTTGCTCAGTTCCAAATAAATTTCCTTCTCCCCTAGTTTGAAAATCATATTCACTTATAGCAAAACCATCATTTGTCTTCTCAAGTAATCTTAATCTTTCTTGTGACTCTGGTGCTACAAGAATACAATAACTATCTAAAGAATTTCTTCCTACTCTACCACGTAATTGATGAAGAGTAGATAGTCCAAACATATTAGCATTAAATATTACTATCATAGTGGCATTCTCAACATTTATTCCTACTTCTATTACTGTAGTAGATATTAAGATATTTATTTTACCATCTTCAAAATTTTTCATAGCCTTATCTTTTTCTTTAGCTTCCATCTTACCATGTATTATACCTATTTTAGCTATCTTGCCAAATGCTTTATTCATTTTATCTTCTAACTCTATAACACTCGATAAATCTTTTTCATCTTCTTCAATCATAGGGGCCACTACATATATTTGATGATTTTTATCTATCTCTTCTTTCATCATATTTAATACATCGGTTATCTCTTTATCTTTTTTAAATATTGTTGTAATACTTTTTCTGCCCATTGGTTTACTCTTTATTATAGAAATATCTGTATCACCATATATAGTTAAAGCATATGTTCTAGGTATTGGAGTAGCACTCATAGATAATATATCAGGACTTATCCCTTTACCCTTAAATGTATTTCTTTGATTTACCCCAAAACGATGTTGTTCATCTGTTATTACTAAGCCTAGTTTCTTATAAGTTATTTTATCTTGTATTAAAGACTGAGTACCTATAATTAAATTTATTTTACCATTCTCTAGGTTTTCATATATTTCTTTTTTTTCTTTTTTTGTTGTATTTGAAGTTAAAAGAGCAATATTTAATTTATATTTACTAAATACCTTCTTTGCTTCTTCATAATGCTGAGACGCTAATATTTCTGTAGGAGCCATTAATGCAGATTGATATTTAGATAGATAGTTAGCATATATAGCTATAAAAGCTACAATAGTTTTTCCTGAACCAACATCACCTTCTAGAAGTCTATTCATTCTCTTAGAACTTCTTAAATCATTTAATATTTCACCTGCCGCTATTTGTTGATCTAATGTTAGCTCAAATGGTAATGATTTGGTAAATTTATTTATCTTATCTTCGTCGATATCATGAGAAATACTATTTTCATCTATTTCTATCCTACTTTTTAGATAATTTATTTTCAACATATACATAAATAATTCTTCATATTTAATTCTTTGTCTAGCCTTCTTTAAAAGAAGAATATCTTCTGGTATATGTATGTTATGAATAGCAGCTTTTTTAGATATTAAATTATATTTTTCTTCTAAATAACTTGGAAGTAGATTATCTACATCATAATCTAGTTCTAAAGCACTAGTTATTAATTTTGCTAGTTGTTTTGATGTTAAACCTGATACACTTCTATAAATAGGTTCTATTTTAGCGTTTGGGGGTAACAAACCAAATCTTACATCACTAGCTACAATAGTATTTTTTAGTTTATTATACTTTCCTATAATAGTTACTTCCCTGCCACTTTTTAAATCCTGATGTAAATATACTTTGTTATATATTGTTACATTCAATATCATTGTTTTAGTATTTATTCTAAATATTATTTTCTTTAGGTTCTTATTTATATATATAATAGTAGGTTGTCCTTCAACAATACCATCTATTACTATTCTATCTCCATCATTTACTATTGTTAAATCACTTCTTTTAATGATATCATAACGAAATGGATAGTGGTCTATCAAGTCTTCTGCTGTATAGATATTTAATTTATTTATTAACTCTTTAGTCTTGGGACCTATACCATCAATATTCTCTAACTCTATCATTTTTATATCACTCCTACCATAATTGTACTAAATTTCTAAAGAAAAGTCTATTACTTTACATTAAATTGTCATATTATGTTTAATTTAATTAATAAAAGATGGAATATTCTTCCATCTTTAAGTATTTAGTCTCATACTTTTTCTTATTTCTTTATAGTTAGAACAATACTTACCTACTAAGTTCCAAAAGTCTTTTGAATGATTTGGAAAAACTAGATGAGATAGTTCATGAATTATTACATAATCTAAATAGTTCATTTGATATTTAGATAACTCTAAGTTCAAAGTTATAGTGTGCGTCTTAGTATTACATACACCCCATCTAGTAGTCATCTTTCTTATTTTTAAATTAGGATACGATATATTCTCTTCAAATAAATTATAATTATATTCTAATCTTTCATTATAGACTTGTAAAATATATTTTGATAAATATTTATTTAATGTCTTTTCATCTTTAGCATATATCTTATTATTATCTATTTCGCAGGTAGGAAAACCATAAACTATATCATAATTACTTCCAAATAATTTAAAAGATACATCTTCCCTCTTTATCTCATCTTTAAGTAAGCATTTATCAATAAAGTTTCTATTATCATTTATTAATTTTTCTATATCTTTTTCCTTAGTAAAATAATTAGTTGTTACAATTATCTTACTATCACGTACTCTTATGTAGGTATTTTTATTGTTTTTTCGTATTATTTCTATATCATATTCTTTATCATCTTTTATGTATTTATTAGCGGAAGCCACCGCCACCGCCTCCTCCTCCGAAGGAACCGCCTCCTCCGCCACCGGAAGAGAAGCCACCGCCACCAGAAGAGTAACTTCCTGCTCTTGTTCTAGCAGTACTTGCAGCACTTACACTACTATATGAGATATCATGTATATACATTAAGGTTCCAAAATCTATATCTTCACCAGTAAGTACTTCTGGATATAGATTCTTAAGTTGTTTAGCTACTTTATCCGCCATTCCAAATATATAGGCAAACATTAAGTATTCATCCCACAAATGTACTTCTAATACTTCTTTTGTGCCTATTTGAGAGAATTCTTCTAAGAATTTCTTTAATCCGTATAGCCTAGTACTCTCTTCATAAATAGAATCATCCATAACATTTTTACATTTACATTCTTCTTTATTTAATCTATTCCTTATATGACCACTAGCTTTTAATTTTTCTATTTCTACTTTATTTATTCTTTCAAACAAATTAAAGAATTTAGTATATCTTTTCTCACAGTATTTTTCTAATTCTTTAGCCTGTAATATTCCATCTTTACTTGCTTCATACATCATATCGAATAATTCCTTTTCTAGTATATTATCAAAGGTTGGATTAAGAGTTAAATCTATAGTACTAGTATATTTATTAAAGATACCTTTTTGTTCACTATGGAAGAGTATTTTACCATTTTTTACCCATTTTAGAATTATAGCTCCAAATATATTTGTATCTTTATAACCGATGAATGTTGTTTTATTTAATTTTGCCAAAGTATTAGCATAATAAATATCTTTATTACATGGTATTTCTCTAAATAACGGTACTATTTTAAGAATTTTTTTATTACCAATATATCCATATTTATTGTTATTATTTGTTACTATAGCAATTATGAAAATTAAAAGGACTAAAAGGAAAGGAAATGCCCCAGATATTAAAGTTATCATTGTATTTATGATGTTAGAGGTATTCTTCTGCTTATATGCTTTACTATCATTTTTAGCCATACTTAAATAATCATCAAATGTCTTATTCATTACAACACTTGAAGTAAATGTATTCTCTGGAAACTTTACTAACAATGTCATATATTCACTACTTCTTACAGTATCCTCCGAATCCATTTCTATATAACCATCATATACATACGTAGGAGCCCCATATTTTCCAAAGCCCCATACATCTAGAGTATCTGAATAAGCAAAATCACTATGAATTTTTATATATACTCTAGATGGAGATGGATTATAATCATATGGAAATAAAGTCCAATATATCATTTGATATCCATCACTAGTATTTACTACAAAGTTTGTAATATCATAAGTTAATATATAAGTATTATCTCCATATTTACTTATACCAAAACATAGTTCAATACCATTATCTATATAATGAAAACCATTAACATATGCTTTTTCTTCAAACGGTGCATATATATTATAATAATCACTAAAAGTATACTTAGTACCATTTAATGATACCTTAAAGTTTTCAATACTACTTTCTCCTAGATTATAGTAAGGTTTATAGCCTTCAGTACCTTCATATAAAGAGGTATCCCATTTTTCAGTTACATGAGCAACTCCCTCATTATCTACATAAATATCAATATCTATATTTGATATTTCGTTAGCCAAAATTATTGATGGTATTAACATTAATACCAAAGTAAATATTATTTTTTTCATTTTTCACTCCCTTATATTATAGAAAAAGGACTATAATAGTCCTAAAATTTAACTTGTGGTACTTCTTTATCTTTTTCATCAGTTTTAAAGAAGTCAATTTTGCCAAACTTGAACATATTAGCGATAATATTTGATGGGAATTGTTCTCTTAAGTTGTTGTATACTAATACTGTATCATTATAGAATTGTCTTGCATAACTAATTTTATCTTCTGTCTCTTTTAAGTCACTTTGTAATGATTTAAAATTCTCATTAGCCTTTAAATCAGGATATGCTTCAGATAATGCAAATAACTTATTTAAAGCCGCTGTTACTTGATTAGAAGCTTCTAATTCTTCATTTATACCATTAGCGGTAGTCATTTTATTTCTAGCTTCTATTACTTCTTTTAGCGTCTTTTCCTCATGCTTTGCATAACCTTTTACAGTTTCTACTAAGTTTGGAATTAAGTCTATCCTCCTTTTAAGCTGAACATCTATTTGAGCAAATTGATCATTTACTTTATTTCTAGCATTTACTAATTTATTGTATACACCAATACCATAAAATACTAGTAGTAAGATAATACCAACAATGATTATAATTATTATTGCACTTGTATCCATTATATCTTCTCCTTTCTTATGTTATAATAATTGTATCATATTTTATTTCCTTTGTAAATTACTTATCTTTATTTATTTCTCTTTTTATTATACTATCCGCTGCTATAATAGCATCACTACTAGCGGTTATTAGTTGATATACATTTTTTTTAGTTACATCCCCTATAGCATAGACATAATCTATATTCGTCTTCATTTCATTATCCACAATAATATAATTATCTTCTTTTTCTACTTCAAATATATCACTATTAGGTATACTACCAATACCTAAGAAGATACCATCTGCTTTAATTTTTTTATTATTATCTAGAGTTACTCCAATTATTTTATTATTCTTGATATTGTATTTTATGACATTAGCATTAAATATTTGTTTTATATTCTTAGTACTATCAAGTTTATCTATTAATATTTTTTGAGCCCTATAAGAATCTCCTCTATGTATTATCGTAACTCCCTTACATATATTAGATAAATATAATGCTTCACTAATAGCGGAAGATGATCCACCTACAACTATTACTTCCTTATCTTTATAAAAAGTTCCATCACATAAAGCACAAGTACTTATACCTCTTCCTAAGTATTTATCTTCATTCTCTAATCCTAATAATCTTGCTCTTCTTCCCGTAGCAATTATTAAATAGTCAAATTCAGTATCATTATCTATTATTTTATTTTTTAAATCTATTTTTTCTATATTTCTATATATATATTCTATTCCTAATTGTTTTGTTTGATTATATATATTTACTGCTAAATCTGGCCCAGATATTTCATTAAAACCAGGATAGTTTTCTATACTTGGAATTATATTTAATGTTCCTCCTGGAGCATTATTCTCAATAATTATAGGAGTTATGCCCCCTCTTTTCAAGTATATACTAGCGGTCATTCCAGATATTCCAGAGCCTAATATAATTACCTTACTACTCTTCATCTTCTTTTCTCCTTTTAATTTTAAATATTAATATAATACCTATTATTATAATTATTATTGATACTATTTGGCTTACTCTAAATACTCCTAAATATAAACTATCAGTTCGCATACCTTCTATTACTAGACGCCCTATACCATAGTATATACAGTATATAGAAAGAAGTAATCCCTTCTTTTTATACTTAGTTCTACTTCTTACTATTATTAATATTATAAAGCCTATAAAACACCATATTGATTCATATAAAAATGTTGGTATATAATATGCTCCATTTATATACATACCTTCTATTATAAAGTTAGGAAGGTGCATACTCTTTAATGTATCTAGATCTGTTAACATACCATGTGCTTCTTTATTTATAAAGTTACCCCATCTACCTATAGCTTGTCCTAATATTAAATATGGAATTAAAGTATCCATAGTTAATAATACATCTTTCCTCTTCTTCTTAGCATAATATACTATAAAAATTACTCCAAAGATTACAGCTCCGTATATTGCTAAACCACCTTCCCATATTCTAAAAATACTTAGTATATCATCTTTAAATAAATCAAAGTTAAAAATAACATAATATACTCTTGCTCCTAGTACTCCTATAGGGGCTAAATAACATACTAAGTCTGTTATATATTCTTTACCCAGTTTATTTTTATCTGCTTCCCTGCCTGCCAATAATAGACCTATTATAATAGCAGATACTATTAAGAAAGAATAGTAGTATATATTTATAGGTCCTATTTTTATAAGTATTCTATCCATATTTATTCTCCTATGTATAAAAAAGAAGGATACGTAAAAATATCCATCTCTTTCTTTTTATAATTTAGTACTAATAATTATCTCTATCTCTTAAGAAAGGAGGTATATCTAAATCATTATCAATGTCATCGGTTCCTTCTCTAAAGATTTCTTCTCTATTTGTTGAACTAAAACTATGATATAATGGTTCACTTTGATTTTCAAAGCCAGTAGCTATTACTGTAACTATTACTTCATCATTTAAGTTTTCATTTATTACAGCACCAAAGATAGTATTAATATCAGTATTAGCAGCAGTTCTAATTACCTCAGCAGCCTCTTCTACTTCAAATAATGTTAATGAAGAACCACCTGTTACATTTATGATAGCATCAGTAGCACCATTTATTGATGTTTCAAGTAGCGGTGATGATACTGCTTGTTTAGCAGCTTCTACAGCTCTATTTTCTCCAGAACCTACTCCTATTCCAATAAGGGCATTGCCTCTATCTTTCATTACAGCTTTTACATCAGCAAAGTCTAGGTTTACTAATCCTGATACTGCTATTAAATCAGATATTGATTGTACACCTCTATGAAGTACATTATCTACTTCTCTGAATGCTTCAAGCATTGGAGTAGATTTATCTATTAATTCTCTTAATCTATCATTTGGTATAACGATTAATGTATCTACATGTTTTTTAAGCTCATCTAAGCCACCAACAGCTTGACTCATTCTCTTTTTACCCTCAAAACTAAATGGTTTGGTAACAATACCAACTGTAAGTGCTCCTAAGTCTTGTGATATTTCTGCAATTACTGGAGCAGCACCTGTACCAGTTCCACCACCCATACCACATGTTACAAAAACCATGTCAGCACCTTTTATTGCTTCTTCAATTTCAGCTTTTGATTCTAAAGCAGCTTCTCTTCCGATTTCTGGATTTGCACCAGCACCTAAACCATCAGTTAGTTCTCTTCCTATTTGTAATTTGATTGGAGCTAAAGAATTATTTAATACTTGCAGATCTGTATTGGCAACGATAAATTCGACACCTTTTAGTCCAGATTCAATCATTCTATTTACAGCGTTGCAGCCGCCTCCCCCTACACCAATTACTTTAATTTTTGCTAATTGATCCATTTCTAAACCAAACATATTATTCATTTCTAATCCTCCTTAGTACCAATAAAATTTCCAAATATTTTGGTAACTTTCATTTTACCCTTTTTATTCTTATTATTCGGATTTATAAGCTCGTCCTCTTCTTCTTTATCTATCATAGAGTATTCTCGTCCTCGCGTTAACATCTTATTATTAAAATACTTTATCATACCTACAGATGTTATATATTTATTATCTCTAACACCTAAAGTGTCCTCTGTATATATTATAACATCTTTTCCTAGAATTTCATAAACTAAATTTTTAAAAGCCCTTATTTCGGTTAATCCTCCTGTTATTACTATATAAGAAATATTTTGTTTTGTCAATAGTAATATTTGTTTCCTTGCTAGCTTTAATATTTCTGCTAGTCTATCCATAACTATTTCAGTAACTTCAATTTGATTTAATTTAATCACTTCTCCCATAGTATTTTTAACTTCTAAAGCATCATTTAAGGCAATGAATCTTTTATGACTTGATGCAAACTTCTCTTTTATTTCTCTTGCATCAAATATACTTATATTAAACATATATGCTAAATCTTTATCTACATTTATACCACCTAATTGAATAGTCTCAGTATTCATAAGTTTTCCTTTATTATATACAGATACATTAGTAGTTTCATGTCCTAGATTAATGATAGCTCCTACTTTTTTATCTAGGGTTTTGTTACCTACCTCAGCATAATCACACAGCCCAGAAATAGTTATATCTACTACATCTAAACCTGCTCCTTCCATTACAGATAATACAGAATATATATTCTTTTTAGGAGCAGAAATCATAATACCCTTCATAGCTAATATTTTACCAGTTTTACCTACTGGATTATCTACTTCATCATTATCTATAGTAAACATTAAAGGTACTACTGTAATTAATTCATAGTCTTCTTTAATTTTACCATATACAGAATTTTTAATTACTTTATTTATATCTTCAGAATCAATTAATTCATCTTCATCTAATATATTTATCTCACCAGTTACAATCATAAACTTTGTATTGTAATCAGGTACATTTACTATTACCTTTTTTACTTCTATACCAAGCATATTATTTAATTCTTTAATACCATCTTTTATTGAATTTATGGCTAAATTAGGATCTATTATTAAACCTTTTCTTATTCCTTTTGATTTTTGTTCATGCCTAGAGAGTACGTGTAATTTATCATTAAAGTATTCTCCTGTTACAAATTTAATTTTATCAGATCCAATATCTATAGCAGTATATATTTTCTTCACGATATCGACTCTCCCTAAAATAATACAATATAATTATAACAAAAAATAAAGAAAATGTATATATTTTCTTTATAATTTTATTATTTATTCATCTCATACTTCGTTATTCGATGTATTATTAATTATATTTAATATATTATGGATTTAATTTATATGGATTACTCTCTGAGCCTAATGTGTCATCATTATTATTTCCATATATAGTTTCAGTAGAGTTTAAAAAGAGAGTTGGAACGATACCAACGGGATTACTCACAGCACCATTATAATGTACGCTTCCTGATTTTTCTACATTTATGCCAGAAGCCGGTTTGTCGCTTTCTGGTGTTAATAACCATCCACCAGCATTAGACAATTTATAAATGCCAAGTATAGAATACATCCAATTATTACTTATACATACATCTTCATCATAATGATATAGACTTCTATTACATTCAGATAAATCTATAGCATAACCATAATCAGATGCATAAGGCAAAGCAATAAGACCTGTCCATGTTGCATTTCTAGTTACTGTATCTGTGCAAGAAGGACAGTTGCTTAGTGAACCAGGAATATATACTTCAGTGCCCATTTCAGCTTTATACAGCGTTTCAACACCAGCATATTCAAAATCAAGTTCAGAACTACTATCAAAACCACCAAGATTCCATGTTACTTCGGCTATTTTATCTTTTGTAACATCATTTTTTATACCAGCACTAGTAAAATCACATGATGTTGTTGTATTACCATCAATAA
This sequence comes from uncultured Bacilli bacterium, assembly GCA_934183705.1. The sequence goes on from CAKPSW010000008.1 coordinate 26,994, forward strand.
AATAACATGTCCCGGACCCGCTATTGTAATACAAACTTCCTCCTACTTCTTCTGTATCATATCCAGGATTAAGTAATTTCATTGCATCAGCTTGACTCCATTCATTTACTCCACATCCATCATTTATATCAGATGCCGAACTATCCCATGAATATATTCCTATGGATTCATTTCTCATTATTTTAACCTTTCCATCAAATACTCCTATAATACGCCATAGTTCGCAGTTAGTATCTGGATATGTTTCACAATTAAAATATATATAATTATTTGGTGAGGCTCCATAGTATCTTATATTACCTCCTTCTTGTGAAAAAATTGTTAAACCTAATCTGTCATCCATTAGATTAACTGAAGTAGCATAATTATACTTTGTATCATCATAACTACCAACTTTTACTTTATCTGCATTAGTATATAGATTAGTTATATACTTAGCTAAAGTAGCTTCTTCTATAGATACATCTATTTTTCCTATTAAAGATTTATTCATCATATTAGGATTATTCTCTTCATTACCATCAATATAGAAATATAATTTATAAGTTGATGTTGCGCTTTTAGATAAAGTTGCTTTATCTAATACTCCAGTATATAAAGTAAGAATAGTATCACTTTGAGTATTTTCAAAGTTATCTTGACTTACTATTTTATCATTTTCTAATAATACATATTTAAATGTTTTATCTTGTAGTTCAGTATCTATACTTGTTATATTA
>CAKPSW010000009.1 GCA_934183705.1 uncultured Bacilli bacterium
GATTCGAACCCTAGACCCACTGATTAAGAGTCAGTTGCTCTACCAACTGAGCTAACGCCCCAACACAATCATTATTATATCATATATTTTAAATTTGTAAACCATTAAATTAAAAAAAATAAATAAAATTACAATTTTTTATCGCTCAAATATCACATAATTAATTACCAAAAACAATTATGAGTTAATTGACTTTTATTCCTCTATTTGATATAATTTTATATGATAGGTATCGGTGATAAAAATGAAGAAAATAAGTGATAAAAGTTTTTGGATAATACTAATAATAACTATAATAACCCTAGCTTCTTTAACTATAGGAGTAATTTTATTAACAAAGGAATCAGAAAAAGAATTCTATAGTGCTGGTTATATAATAAATAGTAATAAAACAAGTACTACTAAACTTTATTTTAATGATAATACAGTATATAAAGAAAATATAAAAGAAGAATATGTCTTTAAAGATACTAATAATAAAGAAGTAACAACTAGTAAAGACAATTTTATTCATTATCTAGATAAGTCACTATCATTTATGAAAAATGGCGTAATTCTAGATTTAGACAAATTCAATAAAAATTTAGTACCATATTACAATATTACAGATAAATCAATAATCAAATATAATAATGGAAGTTATAATATTACATCATCAGACAAAACATTAATATTTAATAATTTCTTAGGAAGAATTACTATAGATAAATATATTGTTGTCGGAAAAGATATTAGAATTAAATTAGCAGGCAATGATAATACTGTTAGTGGTGACTATTTCGAAATACTTTTTGTTGAAGATGGAATAGTAAAAATCGAAAACCAAGAAGGAAGTTATCAAACCATTGCAGAAGGAACTACAATCTTTATTGGAGACACTACAAAAATTAATCTTGGCGACAAAAACGTAATCTATAATGATGAGAAAAAATTATCCCTATCTGAAATGACAATAGATGGAAACGAAAATATAGATATAAAACCAAGTGATGGCAAAGTAAAAAATGATAATAAAAATGCTACTCCTGATAAAGATGGAAAAGAAGGAGCAGAAACCACAAGTCCAAGCGAAGGAAAAGATAATACTCCTGATGGTAACGGGACCAATATAGAAGAACCATCAAGTGTAATAAAGAAAGAAGTATCAGTAGATTTAGTATCCGCTAAAATAGATTCAAATAGTCTAAACGCTACCTTCCAAGTTATCGATACCGCATCCTTCATAAAAGGAGATTTAACATTAACTCTAAAAAATCTAACAACTGGTGAAATAAGCCTTATCAAAACATTAGCCAATGCATCTTATCTTCAAAATATATATGTAAGCTCACTATCTCCAGATTGTGATTATATAATGCAAATAACAGATGACAATAATAATCAATACTTCCAAAAAGCATTCAAAACAGAAAGCTTAACATTAAATCTAATTCGTGAAGTAGTCTCTCAAGACTCACTATCATACTCATTAGATTTCGGAGGAGATAGCAACATAAAATCAGCCAATATATCACTATATGATATGGAAGGAAACCAAATAGGAAAAACAACAACAATAAATAATACTGAAGATGATATCGTAGTATTTGATAATTTAACTCATAATACCAAATATGAAGTAAAAGTAGATTCTGTAATTATGAAAAACACAAACTATTCCAATGTATATACTATATCTACTAAAGACATAACTCTAAAAAATAAACCAACACTTGGTGAGATATCTGTGGATGTAGATAATGACGGTCAATCATTTAGTTTAAAAATGACTAAACCACAAGATGAAGATTCTAGTATAACTAAGTATACATATAACATATATAAAGCAGATGATCTAACTGAAGAAGATGAAGATAAAGTAAAGCCAGTATATACATTTACATCATCTGACTTAAAAGAACAAAAACTAAAATTAGGAGAAAATAACCTAGTAGGAAAAACAGACTATAGATACAAAGTAATCGTGGAGTACTATGATAATTATAAATATAATGAAATATCATCTCCACTAAGTGACTATTTCCAAGTATTAGGAAAACCAACCATAGAATTCAAAGAAGAATTAGTAGATTTCAACCAAATAGTAGGAACAGTAAAAATAAAAGATGAAAGCTGTACCGTACCAAATGAAGGAAGAGAATGTTTTAATCAAAAAAATAACTTTATAATCAGATATGAAGGTGAAGGCATTACCGGAAAACCATCCATAAAAGATGTTACATTTGATCCAATAACAATGGAATATAAACTATCACTATCAGGATTAAAACAAAATACAACATATACATTCACAGTTTCAGCGGATGTTGATATGCATAATGGACAAGGTCTTGAAGTAAGTAAATACATAGGATCATTTAGTGTAAAAACAAAAGGTATTGAAGCACTTCAAATGCAAAACTGGCATCAAGAACCATATACTTTCAATACCCCAATAAATGTAAGTACTGAAATGGTATCCACAAATGAAGAGAGCGATTACGCAAGTAAAATATCAAAAATAACTTTCAATCTATATAAAGGAGATACTAAAAACAATCTACTACTAAAAAGCATTATTAAAACAGAAGATATAAAAACAAAATACTATAACAAAAAATTCAACTTAACATCAAATATGTTTGGTATAGAATCATTAGATGAATTAAGAGAATTATCCGGTGGAAAACTAAGTAGATACTATACTCTTGAAGTAACTGATGCTTATGATGATACTGATATAAATAAATTCCAAATCTTAGATAATAAATTCGTCTATGAAACACCTGCTATGTTGTTATTAGAAGATGAAGTAGAAGTTCCAACTATCGCTGTAACAGAAATAACTAATGATAACTTAAAAGATGAAAGTCTAAAAGCCAAATACGGTATCAGTTATGACAACAACTTAGATAGTTCAACAATAAGAGGCTATGAAGTAACAGCCATCTTTGATAAGTCCAAAATAGAAAATTACTTTCGGGGAGAACATCCAATCACCAAACTAAACTTCTATGCCACTGACCAAAATAAAAAAACAATCGAAACAAGAACTATCGATTTCACCGAAAAAGAAGAATATACTGCATACTTCATATTAGATTATGGAACAGACTATGATACTGTAGATGATAAATTAAGAAGAGGAAATACATATACATTCTCATATGATATTAGTATTGATAGCAATAACGATGGAAAAGATGATGCCGTCTTCCCATCAAATAAACCAACTAGTGATAAATTCACTTCAGTAAAAAAAGACCCAATATTCAAAATGTATGTAGATAAAAGTACAAAAAATGATATAACTTATAAATATATGGTAAAAGATATAGACAATGCTCTATATAAAGAAGATGGTAAATATTATCTTTACAGTAGTCTAAATAATCAAGAAGATACTAGTATAGAAGAGAAAATAGAAATAGAAAACACTAGTGATATAAAAACATTTACTATACCAAATCTAAGTAATAATTCAGTATATAGTATAAGTTATATGCGTGCAAATACCAAAGCAAATAGACCATCTAAAATATCAATAGGAAATTATTATTTTGATGGCTATTACGATGCAAACGACTATAACATCGGCTATAAATTAGATTATAGTAAATTTGATAATCGATTAAAAATTATCTTAACAGATGACAATTTCCTAAATAGAATAACAACATATCTATTAACCTTAAGTACAAATGACGATAAATACGAAAAAGTAATAACAAATCTTTCTACTTGTGATGAAAACAAATGCATTATAGTAGATTATAACGATATAGAATCATTCAAAGGAAAAGACATCTCAGTATCCCTAATAGGCTTCTATGATACCGGTTATGTCGGATTTAGTCAAAAATCATTATTAAAAGATTACTTCCAAAGTCTAAACCTTGTAGAAGAGAAAGACGCTCCAAAATTAGGATATATCTTCCAAACTACTGGAGCAGAAACAAAAGGTCAGTATATTTATCTAAATCCAAATGGTTCCTATGGGGTATCTCCTGATCCAAAAGGAATATTTGGATACGAAGTAAAACAAAACAGTAATGATGTATGGTATATAACAACTACTGATATCGTAAATAAAAATCAAAATAAATTCTATAAATATGGAGATTTCATAAAGAAAGATGCCATAGCAAACTTAGGATTAAAAGGCTTTAGCGATAAAAGCACCAAATACACCCTAAATCCAAAAGTATTAAATAAAGTAAATATTCAAACTGATAATAACAAATTCAAATTTACAAGTATAACACCAAAGGTAACAACAACTAATATAACACCACTAATAAATGGTGCTAAAATGAATATATACGTATCAGTAGGTGAAAACGTACTAGAAAGTGACTTCGTAAAAACAGATGGTAAATACAAATTCTATATTGAAGTATATACTAAAAAAACATGTTCTGAAGACGAAGTAGAATGCAGCGAAGAATATGTCAAAGAAGATACAATAGAAACAGACTACGAAAGCCTAAAAAACGAAATAACCATAACTGGTTTAGATCCAAATACCAGATACTACTACAAGATATTAGCAGACATGAATAAAAATGGTACTAAAGAAATCGTACCATTATTCGACTATGAAAAAGATGGATATGTAGAGTACCAAAATACATTTAAAACACTAGGCAAAGAAGAAATATTAAATAGAGTAGCATATAGTTATGATTCACAATCAACAATAGATAAATACTTAAATAGAATTATAACTCTAACAACTCACTTAAAAAATAACCAAAACTTTGATATCAAATATGAAATGCACGATAATGAAGGTAATTTAATATTTGATGGCCTAGTAACAAATGAAGAAATAAACGATGGCAATATCGGTAAAGGAAAACGAGCAATATATACCAAAGATATAACAGAAAATGATTTAGTATATGGCAATGACTATTATACCCTTACAGTATATGCTATAACTACCGATAAGAAGAAAGAATTAAAACTATTTGAAGAATTAATGAGTGATAGAGATGTTACCGCAGGTCAAAACTATCACGAATTAAAAGAACCAAATTTCACTATCAAACAAGAGGCAATAATAACAAAAAAAGATAATGATTTCATATATGGGTTAAAATATACAATAAACATTGAAGATAAAGATAAAGTTATAAAAGATGGCCTATTATATATAAAACTAGAAGATGAAGATTTTAACCCAATTTGTCCAAAAGGTAATGAAGAAAACTGTGATAAGACAATAGACTTAACAAAATATGGTTCAAACCAAATAGAGTTAACATATACAAATTTAAAACCAAATACAAGCTATAATATTCACATATCCGCTAATATATATAGAAATAATATATCACTAATAAAAAAAGAATATCCTCTTTCAGTAAGAAAGAGTCAGTATACAAAAAGTGATTTAGGCTTCTCTCTAGGAACAGTAACACCAACTGCACTTTCCAACAATAAAGTATTAATAACATTCAAAGGAGCAATAAACCTAGAGGAATACATAACTGGTATAGATTATTCAATGACTGTTGAAGGTAAAGATAAAGTAGGCTCTGGCCTAATTGGTAAAAGTAATAATGCTGTAGGATTAAAAGAATTAGTATTCAAACTAGATAAAGATAGATATCCAACGATAGAAATACAAACTGATGAAAATAAAGTCTTTGGCCTAAACAACAACATCAAATTAATATACTACTATAAAGATAAAGATGGTAATATAAATGCCCTAAAGATTGGTGATAGCACAACCGATACCAAATCATTTAAATATACAGGTCAGTAGAAAGGAAGATACAAATGAGAAAATATGATATAAAAAATAAGAGAAATATTGGAATAATATTAGCAATTGCATTACTAATAATTATCATGTTTTCTCTTGTAATCAAAGTTTTTAATAATAGAGATAAAAACGAATATAAAGTCATAGAAAAAACGCTAGTATTTGACAAAGACAAAACAATAATAAAAACAGACAAAGAGTCAGTAATAAAAACCAAATGGAATAAAAAATACTACCTAATTAAAGATAAAGAAAATATCGAATTAGGAAATAATGCTATTACCTATAATGAAGAATCTGGTATTTTAAAACTATATGGTAAATATTATGAAATTACTAGTGGTGATGAAATAAATATAACAAGTGGTGAAACAGAAATAAAAAGTACTGCTCTAACCAAATTCTATAAGTTAGAAGATCGAAAATACCTTCTTGTAGATAAAGAAATATCTTCTATAGATGGTCTATTAACAACAAGCGACTTTCTAATGGTAGATTTAGATAAAGTAGGCAATGCTACTCTTACCAATCATAAGGTCAACCTAAAAGCATTCTCTAACACTATATTAGTTACATCAAACTATACCTTTGATATCGCAAATGAAATCCTAACCTTTGGTAGTGATAAAATAGACCTAAAAAAGATAATAGGTTCATCAAACAACTATACAAAGGAAGAATTAACTCCTAAAGAAGATCAAGATGGAAACGGTAATAATATCACAAATAATGGCGTAACCAGTATAACAGATAACACTCAAAATAATAATGACAAACAAGGTGATAATCCTACTGGAAATGCATCTGGAGGTAAAAATCAAACCATAATAGAAGAGGTAAAAAAAGCAACTAAAAGAACATCCGTTATCGCTGTAACATCTACTATAAATAAAATAAAAGTAGATTATGTAATATACGATCCTAAAAAAGAATACTCCTCAGTTTATATGGAAGTAAAAAAAGAAGATTCATCTTCTGTAGATACAATATATTTGAGTAGTAATGAAACATCATATGAAATAAGTAGTAACATCATCCCAAATACCAATTATGAACTAACATTCAAATATAGTTATATAGATGAAGATAATACACTTCATACGGAAACATTTGATAAAATAAACATAAAAACAAAAAAACCAACTGTATCCCTAACAGTAACAAAAACAAGTAAAAATAAAATAGACTATCTAATTACAACAGATAACACCTATCTATTAACAAGTGGATTACTAACAGTAGTAAAAAATGGTGAAGTAATAAAAAAAGAAGAGATAACTAATGATAAAAAAAATATATATCCAGGAAGTATATCTATTCCATTATTAGAAGATGATTCCATCGAACTAAGATTAACAAATATAAAATTAAATGGTAATATAATAAAAGATTTAGAAGCATCCTACAAATTCAGATATTAAGAGGTGAAAAAATGAAAAAGTTCATAAAGGAAAAATATAATATATTAATACCAATATTTCTAATTGTGGTTATTCTAATTGCCATATTATTATATACCAAAGAATATAAAAGTAATAGATATGCAACTAGTAAAGACATAGAAGTATATCAGTACTTTTCAAAAGCCAAATTAGAATACACATCTATTATATCTAGAAATAAAAAAGACGTTATCTTAGGATTTAATCCCAAAGATGAAGTAGTAAATCTAAGTAGCATACCAATCTATATAAAAGATAAAGATAACGTTATATTTCCTAAAGAAATGATGATAGTCATGCCAATAGAAGACAAAGTATACACCTCATCCCCTTTAGCGGAAGTATATAAGAAAAACGGATTATATTACTTAAATCAAAAGAAAATAAATAAACCCCTAGATCACGTCTTCTATTACGATGGAAAAGATTTGTACTTCTTCCCCGAAAAAACATACCTAACCATAAAAGATACAAAAATAGAATTAAGTCCTATGTCTTATGTAAACTGTTCATATCAAAATCTCTTAGAATACTATGATAAAGAAAATGATACATACGAGCAAATAGAACTAACAAATGAAACCGTAACAGTATCAAACGATTATTACAAAGTAGATGTAACATTAGATAAAGTAATATACCAAAATAGTTTCCGTATATTAGATAATGATTTTACAATAGTACCAAAAATAACTGAAATAGAAAAATAAAATTCTATAACAAAAAAGCCATCATATAATTATGATAGGTGAGATAATGATAAAAAATAAAATATTCATAACAATTAAAATAATAGTAGCAATAAGCCTATTAATATCTATGATAAAAGGGCCTATTACTACTATTTTAATATTACTGTCTACCTTAACATTATTATTATCATCAGACTATCTAAAAAAGAAATTAAACTACTCATATAAATTACAAATACTAATATACATTTTTATTCTAGCAACACAGTTAGGAGGAGTACTATTAAACTTCTATGACACGACAAACTACTATGATGATGTAATGCATACATTATCCTCTTTTATAATAGCAGCACTATCATTATCAATATTAAATAAATTAACTAAAGAAAAAAATAAAAAGCTAACTATAATATTTGCACTATCTTTATCTATGTCCATCGCAGCAGTTTGGGAAATAACAGAATTCACAATCGATAGAGTATTTAATAAAGATATGCAAAAAGATACCGTCTTAACCACTATAACATCATCATTATTAAGTGAAGATAATAATATCACAAAAAAAGAGATAACATCTCTCTACGTAAATAATATAGACTATATAGAAAAATATGGAGGATATATCGATATCGGACTATACGATACTATGGAAGATATGATATGCGCCTTAATAGGAGTAATCCTATTCATAATAAAATTATTAGCGGAGCCTTAACGAGCTTCGCTATAAATCGTTTTATCAAAATGATGTGTTCCATCATTAATTTTTTCTAAAGTCTTAGTATCAATTAAAAAGTAAGTATCCCTATTAATATTAATATCACTAATAGGATCATCCCAAGTAAGATCCAAATGATACCACCTACCATCTAAATAAACCAAATTCCAAATATGTTCATCATTACTAATTTTATAATTAATAATATTTAGCTTATCCAAAAATATTTCCATTGCATCAGCATAACCATTACAAGTACCATATCCCTCTATAAGCACACCATAAGCCGTATTAGATTTATAAGTATCATCACTTTTATTATTATATTTAAGCTTATCATATTCTGTATGATCAATAATATAATCATGAATAACCCTAATTTTCTCTTTCGGTGGCATACTATTATTAATCTTCTCACTAAGTATCTTATCCACTAAAGTATTAACTTCTTCTATTTCATCTTTCGAATATGCTCTACTAATTGAAATACCAATCTTATATTCTCCGCCATAATTAATTTTAATATTATTAGAACTATTATAAGGATGAACAAAATTATTAAGTATAGATACTTCATTCTTAAAAGAAGCACCATCATTATAAGTTAAAGCATTAATATCACTAGCATAATCCGTATAACCATCGTCAATATATCTTTCAATATAATCAGTACCACTATTAATAGCATAATAAATAGAATTAATTAAATCCCTTTTATTCTTAATACCAGTAGCGGTATGATCATCAACATAGTTAAAATTATCCTCTTTATAATAGTCATTAATCTTAATTTTAGCATATTTCTTATCTATTGTATATTCATAATATTTGTGAGCAATTTTATCTTTTTGAAAAGCACAAACAGTAACAAAAATAGTAGCTATTGCCCCACAAATTAATATAGCTTTACCACATTTATTCTTTTTATCCATACCAGACACCTCATATTCTCATTATACCAAATATCCCAATCTGGGTAAAGAAAAAAATATAACTTTTTACCTAAAAATATCAAAACTAATCTCCTAGCGGTATAATAGTGTAAATATAAGTAAAGTAAATAAATAAAAATAATTTACTTCTTTCTCATAATTTGATATAATTAAAAAGAAATATGAAAGGTCTGATAAATATGGAAATAACAAATAAGCACCCAAAAATATACTTATTAAGTGGAAAGGCAAGACATGGTAAAGATACTACCGCCGAGTTTCTAAAAAAATTCTATGAAGCTGATGGAAAAAAAGTAATCTATTCAAGAGCAGGAAAATACATAAGATTCTACGCTATGGAAATGACTGGTTGGGATGGTTCTGAAGAGACAAAACCAAGACAGTTGTTGCAGGAATTAGGAACAGATGTCATAAGAAATAAGCTAAATAAAGGAGATATGTTTATTGAAAGACAATTAGATGATATAGAAATATACTCATATTTTTATGATGCAATAATAGTACCAGATATAAGATTACCAAAAGAAATAGATAGTGTCAAAGAAAAATTTAATAATGTAGTATCTCTTCATATTAAAAGAATAAATTTTGAATCAGAATTATCTAAAGAGCAAAAAGCTCATATAACAGAAACCGCTATGGATAACTATAAAAACTACGATTATGAAGTAATCAATGATACATTAGAAAAACTAGAAAAAGATATATACAAAATATATAAGGAGGAAGAATATGAAAAAAATGACAGGTAATGAAATAATAAAAACATATATAAATTTCTTTATCGAAAGAGGCCACACTTATATAGAATCATCATCTCTAATCCCACAAGACGACCCAACAGTATTATGGATAAATGCTGGCGTAACACCACTAAAAAAATACTTTGATGGAACAGTAATACCCAAAAACAAAAGACTAGTAAGTTGTCAAAAATGTATCAGAACTGGAGATATCGAAGAAGTAGGAAAAACAGCAAGACATCATACCTTCTTTCAAATGCTAGGTAATTTTAGTATAGGAGATTACTTCAAAAAAGAAGCCATCCCTTGGGCATGGGAATTATTAACAAGTCCCAAATACTTCGATTTAGATAAAAACAAACTATATATAACCGTATATACTCACGATGAAGAAACATATAACATCTGGTTATCATTAGGAGTAAAACCATCACACCTAATAAAACTAGATACCAACTTCTGGGAAATAGGCCCAGGACCATCAGGTCCAGATACCGAAATCTTCTATGACAGAGGAGAAAAATACGATAAACAAAAAAAAGGCATATCTATGCTTCAAAACGAAGAAGAAAACGATCGATATATAGAAATATGGAATAACGTATTAAGTCAGTTTAATGCTACTGAAGGACTATCAAGAGAAGAATATCCAGAATTACCACATAAAAATATAGATACCGGTATGGGCGTAGAAAGAATGGCTTGTATTCTCGGGGAGACAGAAACCAACTATGAAACAGATTTATTTATGCCAATAATGCATAAAATAGAAGAAATATCAAATATCCCATATACCGGCCAAATGGAGTTTAAAGTAATAGCAGATCATATAAGAACTTTAACATTCGCCTTATCAGATGGAGCAGTATTTGAAAACGTAGGAAGAGGATATGTATTAAGAAGACTATTAAGAAGAAGTGAAAGAATGGGTAGGAAACTAAATATAAATAAAGAATTTCTCTCCCCATTAGTAGATGTAGTAGTAGATAACTATAAAGAAATATATCCAGAATTAGTAGGTACCATGCCAAAAGTAAAAGAACTAATATCAAAAGAAGAACTACTATTCCAAAAAACCCTATTATCAGGAGAAAAGAAATTAGAAGAACTATTCAAAAACAAAGATAAAATAATAAGTGGTAAAGACGCTTTTAAATTATATGATACATATGGATATCCAATCGAATTAACTATTGAAGCCGCTAAGGAAAAAGGATTTACTGTAGACACTGATGCCTTTAAAGCCTATATGAATGCCCAAAAAGAATTAGCAAGAAATAATAGAAAAAAAGAAAGCAGTATGAATCTTCAAAACGACTTACTAATAAATTATAAAGAAGAAAGTAAGTTTGTCGGCTATGACAAATTAGGCCTAGAAACAGAAGTACTAGCTATCATGAAAGATAATAACTTCGTAGATACATGTAGTGAGGACTGCTACATATTCTTAAAAGAAAATCCATTTTATGCTGAAAGTGGTGGCCAAGTATCAGACTCAGGATACCTAAAAAATGATAAATGTAAATTAGAAGTAACAAATGTCATTAAAGCACCAAACTCTCAGCACTTATTAGAAGTAAAAGTCCTAGAAGGAACAATAAATAAAGGTGATAAAATCTTAACTCACGTATCCAAAGAAAAAAGATTAGCTATCATGAAAAACCATTCCGCAGTTCATCTTCTTCAAAAAAGCCTTCAAGAATTACTAGGATCTGCCCTTCATCAAGCCGGATCTAAAGTAGATGAAGAAAGCCTACGTTTTGACTTTACATATCAAGGAAAACTATCTGATGAACTAATCCTAAAAGTAGAAAATCTCGTAAACGATAAAATACAAGCGGGCTATGAAACAAAAATAGAATATATGGATATCAAAAAAGCAAAAGAAAAAGGTGCTATGGCTTTATTTAGTGATAAGTATTCTACTACCGTAAGAGTAGTAACACTAGGGCCCTCTATTGAATTATGTGCCGGAACTCATGTATCAAATACTAAAGACATAAAAAAATTTGCTATTGCTATAGTAGAAAATAAAGGAGCAGATACTTATCGTATAATAGGAGCAACAGATACAAATATCCCTAAAGTTCTTGAAGAAGAAATAAAAAAATACAACGATGAAATGATCAAATTATTAGATAAAGCCAAAAAAATAATAAATGCTGCTAAAGAATTAGATATTGAATTAAACTTTAACTTTAATATTAATAATGATATTCCAGCTAGTTATAAAGATATAGTTATAAATAAAAACGAACTAAACTTATTAAGAGAATCACTAAAGAAGTTAGAAAAAGACTTTAATACTAAAAAAAGTGAAAAATCAGTAAGTGATTTATCAAGTTTCTTAGAAATAAAAGAAGAAATAAATGGAATAACAACAATAATAACAATAACTAATGGCTATGATATAGCATCATTAAAACAAATTGCTTCAGCACTAAGTAATCAAATAGGAGATAATAACTTTATCCTATTAGCTAACGTAAACGAAAACAATTCTGTAAACTATATTGCTAAATCAACATCAAATCGTATTAATTGTGGTGAAATAGTAAAAGACTTATCAGTACGTTCTAGCGGTAATGGAGGAGGAAATAAATCCTTTGCCCAAGGTGGAGCAGCAGATGCCACTATCGTAAGTAAACTCCTAATGAATGTAAAAAAAGAAATAAGTAAATTATAAGAGGACAAGATCCTCTTTTCTCATACCTAAAAACAATAATCATATATATTATTAGAGGTACATTATGAAAAAACTAATAAATAAAATATATAATACCATCATACCAATACTAATCTTTTTAATCATTACAATATTAATGTTATATATAAACATACCACCACTAATTACATTGTTAACATCTACTTTTTTAGCGGCCATACCATTATTAGTAAATACCAGTATTCATAATAACCAATATAGTAATAAAAATATCAAAACTACTAAAGAAATCATTAAAGACCAAAAAACATATACATATCCAGTAAATAAAATTATAAGAAGTAAAGATAAAGTCAAAAAAAGAATAAGAAGAAAATAAAAATATGTGCACTAGGCAAACAAAATACATGCCTCTTGCACTTTTTTCATTTTTTTGCTATAATTATAAAGGTCTTTTACTTGTAAAGAAAGGAGAAATAAAATTGAGTAAAATAAAAATGTTTTCATTAGGAGGACTAGATGAAAACGGAAAAAATATGTTTGTTATCGAAATAGATAAAAATATCTTTGTCTTTGAAGCCGGATTAAAATATGCCGATGAAATGACATTAGGTATCGATTATATAATACCAAATATAAGTTATTTAAAAGAAAATAAAAAAAGAATAAAAGGAATTTTTCTAACACACGCTCATGATGAAAATATCGGAGCATTATCAGACATTATCCCTGAATTAGGGGATATACCAGTATATGCATCAAAATATACAATAGATGTCGTAAGAAAAGAATTCACATCGTATCATATAAATACAAATAATTTAAAAGAAATAAAAGCTTATATTCCTATAGATATCAAAGGAATAAAAATATTCCCTGTATCCTTATCACATTCATCTCCTGATAACTTTGGTTATGCCATATATACCAAAGATGGAGTAATATTTTATGCATCAGACTTCGTTATCGATCCAATAATGAAAGGACCATATAAGACAGATATAGGAAAATTAGCCTATATAGGAAAACAAAATGTCTTATGCTTGCTTACAGAATCATGCTATGCTGATAAAGAAGGATTCACATCTCCTAAGCATCGTATAAGTACTCTAATTAGAGAGGTGCTAAATACTAGTGAAGGAAGAATAATATTTAACGTAACAGATACCCATTTATATCGAATTCAAGAATTATTTAGTGAAGTAGAAAAAACAAATAGAAAAGTTGTAATCATGGGTAAAAGACTAAAAAGTATAATAGATACAGCTTTAGAAAACAAATACTTAACTATTAACAAAAAAATAATAGGAGACCTATCAAATATAAATGATAAAAACGTTGTAATATTAAATGCTAATGAGAAAGAAAAACCATACTATAACATTATGAAAATAGCAAGTGGTTATGATAAATTCATAAAATTAAATGATGAAGATACAGTCTTCTTAGCAACACCAATCTATGAAAATAGAGAAAAAACATATTACCATTTATTAGATGAATTATCTAAGACTGGAGCAGAAGTAGTAACGCTATCTCCTAAAAAATATCTATCACATCATGCTTCATCCGAAGATTTAATGACAATGATAAATTTAATGAATCCAAAATACTATTTTCCAATAAGAGGAGAGTATAAAAATCAAGTTCAAAATGCTAACATCGCTTCCTTAATGGGTATACCAAGTGAAAATATCTTACTTAAAGAAAATGGAGATGTTGTAACAATTGAAAATGGTATTTTAAAAGATACTTTTGAGAAGGTACCATCAGGATCTATCCTAATAGATGGAGACTCATCAGATGATATTGGCGAAGTAGTGTTAAAAGATAGAGAAATACTATCAGATAATGGTATTATGATAATATCCGTAACTTTAAATAAACAAACAAAAGAAATAATATCAGGACCAGAAGTATTAACAAGAGGATTTGTTTATGTAAAAGATTCATATGAATTAATAAATGAAATAAAGAAAATATCTGAGGATATAATAACAAAAAATACTAAATCAGTAAAATATATAGAATATAATAAAGTAAAAAATATAATCAGAGACGAATTATCAAAATACCTAATAAAAGAAACAGGTAACAAACCAATGATAATAACAGTTATACAAGAAATATAGAACAAAACTATATTTCTTTTTTGTATAATAAATATAAATAAAGAAATAATAATAATGGTGATAGTATGAAAAAAAGACTACTAGTAGTATTACTAATAATATTATTAACATTAGCATATATAATAGCAAATACTTATGCAGTAATAATAAATGTCAAAAGTGAAAATGGTATAAATGAAATAATAGACAAAATAACCATTAAAGACCTTTTAACAAAAGATAATAACGAATATAACGAAACATATTATAATGTAAAAAATACACTAGATATTACCAAAGAAGAAATGAATATATTAATAAATTCAAAAGAACTAGATAAGAAATTACAAATAGTATTAAATAAAATAGTAGATTATAAAGTAAATAAGAATATAAATTCTCTCTTAACAAGTAATGAAATATATAATATGATTAAAGAAGCCACTGATAGCGATAATACCATTCCATACTATTTAAAGAAAAAAGTAATAGAAAATAGCAAAATATATTCAGATGATATAAATGAATTTCTATATGATTTAGAAGTATCAGTAAAGGAATCCTAATATGTTATATATAATAATATTAATAATAATTATCACTATAATACTCTATATAGTAACTAAAGATAAAAAATTAGTATTAAAATTAACTAGTGAAGTAACCATATTATCTAGTATGTTAACCATTATAATAAGTATAATACTAAGTTATATAATAAAAAATAGTACTAGTATTATAAATTTATCTATCATAGCAAATACTATACAAAATAAATTTATATTTAATAGTTTAATATTAATGTCTTTAGGCTTTATAGAATTATCCTTTGTAAAAATATTAAAGTAGCTTATAATAATAAGCTTTTTTTCGTCTCATATTTCATTATTCGCCGTTTTCTAATGCCTATAGTCATTAGAAAAAGTTTAGAGCCTAAGGTCTCTAAACTATAATATTATTAAACAAAGTACTATAAATAATCCCCTTTTTATATAAAAATAAAAAAAACTATTTCAATTTTTACCTTTTTTTGTTATAATGTAGAAGAGGTATGATATGAAAAAAAAAATTATACTACTATTAACACTAATTCTATGTGTAGGATGCACTAGAATAGATAATATAGAAGACTATAGTATTATTATAGACAAAATAATAAATAATAATTATAATAACCAAAATACAACATCATTAGGATATACATATTATCTTCCACTTGGAGTATCAAAAGTATATGATAAAGACTATAATCAAAAACTAAAAACCGAAGATACATTTATGTATTTATATGTTGATGCCGTAAGTTATTACTATCAAAACAATCTAAACTTAGAAGAAAAAAACAAAATAGATAATTACTATTACAAAGAAATAGATAAAGATGGTAAGAAAGGTTATGTAGTTATAACGAAGGAAGATAATGATAATGTATACTTTATTAAAGTAGTATATAATTATGCAAAAATAGAATCTTATGTTCCAAAGACAAAAATCGAGAATACTCTCGCAAATAGTATGATTATATTAAAGAGTATCAACTATAATGACAATTTAATAAAGAAAATACTAGAGGAAGAACATGGTTTAGGAGTTGACAAAGAATATAAAATAGATAAACCAACTAATGCCACAAGTAAATTTTCTGAATATTTAAGTGAATATGTAGAGGAAAAGGAAAATACAATTCCCGATTTACCAGAATATTAAAAAGGAGAGACAGAGTATGAAATTTTTAGATAAAGTAAAGGACTTATTCTCTGATGAAGAAGAAGTAGTAGAAACAGAAGAAATAGAAGTAGAAGAGAAAGAAGAACATAAACTTCCTACTTTTATGCGTAATAAAATTGAAGAAGAACAAAAAAGAGAAGAGGCTAAAAAGCAAAGAGAAGACACTCTTCCTAAAACCAATGTTATAAGTGATAGAGAAATAGTAAAAACGAGATCATCTAACAATTTTGCTTTTCCTATTGATATAGATGATTCTGATTTAGTACCAGAATTAAGATATAGTAAGCAAAATGTTCTAGAAAGAGAAAGAGAAAAAGAAAAAGAAAAACCAGTATCTGAACTATATGCCAAAAAAGAACAGCCAAAGCCAAAAAGATTTAGACCAACTCCCGTTATATCTCCAGTATACGGAGTACTAGATAAAAATTATACGAAAGACGAAGTTAAGGTTCAAGATGAAAGCTCTTATGAAATTCAAAGGCCATCACGTAAGGTAGACTTTGAAACCGTAAGAAATAAAGCCTTTGGTAATTTAACAGATGATATTAAAAATGTAATGTGTGAAAACTGTGAACTATATCAAGAAGTAAAAATAACCAAAAATGTCGGGAAAAAACAAGAAGTAGATAATAGTAATCTTCTAGCAAGTATGACTGAAGATTACAAAGAAGAAGATGTATCATTAGGGGATGCCGAAGATAATTACTTCGATTTCGGTGTAAGTTATGAACCACCCAAAAAAGAAGAAATAGAAAAAGAAACTGGTGTCAAAATAATAAACCATAACGAAGAAGAATCCAAAGCCGAAAAAATAGAAGTAAAAGAAGAAGTAAAACCAAGAAAAACAATAGCTAAAGAAGCTGAGTTAAATGAAAAAGATTTTCTTGAAGATACAAAAGAATTCGAAAGCTTAACTCATGATGAAGAAGATATAAATACGATACTAAATAATAATGAAGATATCGAAAACATCGATGAATCAAATGATATATTCAACCTAATTGATTCAATGTATGATGAAGAGGAGGATAAAAAATAATGACTATCGAAATGATTTTGCCAATAATACTATATATTTTAGGTGCTATTTTATTAGTAACATTAATAATATTAACTATAAAGCTAATCATTACAATGAATAAAATAGAAAAAGTTGTTGATAATATTACTGTAAAAGTAAAAACTTTAGATAGTCTATTTGAAATGGTTGGTTTAGTGACAGGAAAGTTCACTGCCATCACAGATAAAATAGTAGATGGCGTAGCTTTACTAATAGAGAAAATATTTAAAGGAAAGGAAGATAAAAATGAGTAAAAAAGGATTAGGAAAAATAGCTTTAGGAGCAACTGTAGGAGCAGGATTAGCACTATTATTTGCCCCTAAAAAAGGATCAGATTTAAGAGGAGATATCAAAAAGAAAATAGATGCCATCATCAAAGATGTTGATCAAATGAAAGTAGAGGATATCAAAAAAGAATTCAAGGATAAAGTAGAAGAAATAACAAATGAACTTGAAGACTTAAATAAAGAAAAAGTACTAAAAGCTGCTAAGAAAAAAGGCAAAGAATTACAAGACAAAGCCGAAGATTTAGTAAAATTAGCTAAAGCCAAAGGTACTCCAGTTCTTGAAGGTATGGCTAATGACTTAAGAGAAAAAGTAATTTCTGTAGCTCAAGAAGTAATAGATAAATTAGAAGAAAAATAATCACTAGTGATTATTTCTTTTAATAGAAAGGACTAATTATGAAAGTATTAATAACAGGAGCATCTTCAGGAATGGGAAGAGACATGGCAAGATATTTATCAAGCTTTAACTATAAACTAATCTTAGTATCCAAAGATAAAAAGAATTTAGATAAAATATTTAAAGAAGATAAAAATGTCATAGCAACTTATGGATATGACTTAACCAAGGAAGAAGAATGCATAAATCTATATAAAAAAGTAAAAGAAGAAAATATCGATATATTAATAAATAATGCTGGATTTGGAGATGCAGGGAAATTCTTTGAGACAAGTTTAAATAAAGAAATGGATATGATAAATCTAAATATAAAAGCATATCACATTCTAACAAAGTTATTTCTCAAAGATTTCGTAAAAAAAGATCATGGTAGAATACTAAATGTAGCGTCTATGGCAGGATTAATGCCAGGACCATATATGGCAACATATTATGCCACTAAAAACTATATAGTAAGTCTATCATTGGCAATATATGAAGAATTAAGAAAAGACAATTCCAATGTCAAAATATCCATATTCTGTCCAGGACCAGTAGACACCAATTTCAATAATGTAGCAGATGTAAAGTTTAACATCTCATCATTAACAAGTGATTATGCAAGTAAAATAGCCATAGATGGTATGTTCAAAAATAAACTAATAATAGTTCCGCCAAACATGAAACTAAATCGCTTTTTAATCAAAATAGCACCATCTAAATTAATACTAGATATAAATTCCCAAATACAAGAAAAAAGAAAATCAAAAGAAGAAAATTAACAAAATTATCTTCTTTTTTGTTTATACAAGATAAAATTATAATATGATTCTTTCAAATATTATTGAGTTTAAATTATATGATAGAATTACATTCTTAATAGTTATTTGAATCAATTAAAACATAGTAATGGTAATAAGTGAAATATTGCGTTAAAATCTGTTGACATGAGTAAACAATTATGATACAATCAACGTGAAAGAGAGGTTAGTTATTATGAAAAGCATTAAGCAATGTAACATTAATGAAATTAATAAAAATACAAATGAAAATATGTATATTAATGGGAATTTGGCTTTAAATTTTGAAGAGAAAACGGAGTATGAAGAACCAAAAATCAAAAGGTTAGTAATTAAGCAATCACCAAAAAAAGTTTTTATGGGATGTTGGCAAGGGTGTAATGAAGAAAATGAAGGAGATGGATGCTAAACCGTAATAAAATTTACGGTTTTTCATTACATTATTAAAATGAAAATGATTGTTAATAAGAATTATTCTATCAGAAAAAATAAAGATTACACATTACTAATTAATATTTGTAATAATGAAGAAATTTATTTGCTTGAAAATTCTTCAAAAATAATAATAGATAATATAGGTAAAAATAAGGGTGAAATAATAAATACTATTATAAAAAAATATAATGTAAAAAGGAGTATTGCTGAATATGATTACGAAAATTTTATAAATATCTTAGCGAAAAATAAAATTTTGGAGTTGAAAGATGAATAACGTAGAAATTAATTATGGACAATTTATGATGATGCTAAATTCAACTATTCTTAAGGAATGTACTATAGAAATTACAAATGGTTGTCCATTTAAATGTGATCATTGTTATGTTGAAAAAAGTGAGATTAAAATGATGACATTAGAACAGTTTAAAGACATTATAAACCAATTATTAAAAATACAATGTAATGTTATTTTAATTACCGGTGGCGAACCAATGGCCAATCCAGCTTTTTTAGATATGTATATTTATGCAAAGAAAAAAGGTATGATTGTTCATGTTAATACAACTTGCTTTTTGATGAATGAAAAAATATTAAACACGTTCATTAAATATAAACCAAAATCAATTGAAATTAGTTTATATGGCTATGATAATATCACATATGAAAAATTCACCCATAAAGAAGAAGCTTTTGACAAAGTTTTTGAAAACATAAAAAAATTAAAAACCAATAATATAAATATCAGCCTAAAATCGGTCTTAACAAAGAAAAATTATAATTATATTGACAAACTTAAAGAACTATCGCAAAAAAATAATATCAGATTTCGTTATGATTACATAGTTTTTCCAAAAGTTATAGATAACAAGTTTGAAAAGAACGAGGAAGCATTAGATGTTAATTCTATTATCAAAGTGATAAAACAAGACAACAATGATGCAGAATATTTTAAAAACGCTGTGAAAAATGTCAAACAATTTGAAGGCAAAGAAAACAATATAAATGAGGTTTTTCAATGTACATTAGGAAAAGATAGAGCATTTATCGATTGTAATTTATATATTAAACCATGTTTAGTTGTACCAATAAAATACAATTTAAATGACTATTCACTAAAGGAAGCTATTAAATTAATGAATGAGGAAGTTGCTAACATTAAATTTAAAAGTGAAAGTAAATGTAAAAACTGCTATAAAAGGAAGTTATGTAGATATTGTCCGGGAAGGTTTTTTTTAGAGACTGGATCATACGAAGTTGCACCAAAGTTTTATTGTGAGATGGCCGACGCATTAATAAAGGAGTTTGATGATGAAATATAATGTATATAATGGCACTAATCCCATAAAAGAAGAAGTATATAGTAAGATATATAAAATTATAATAAATAACTATGGTATAAGAGAAAAATTAAATACAGAAGAATTAAAAAAGAAAGATACTGTAGCGGCATATAATAATTGGATTCATACCATACTATATACTAAAGATTATAATATAGTGGTTTTTTACAATACCAGTAATACCATAATAGGTTTTATCGCCTTCATGTATACTGAAACAGGATTATGCTTATCAGAAGTTCAAATAGTTCCAGAATATCAATCGAAAAATAATACTTTAAGAAAAATGTTAAAAATAATACTTGAAATCTGTGACAAAAAAAGATCAAAAAAAATATTTGGAACTATTAATCATAAAAATATTAAATCAATTAATGTTTTTACTCATATTGGTTTTAATAATATAAAAGAAAATAAATATGAAATATCATATGATAATCTATTAAAATGGGTATATGAAAAAAAATAATACTAGATATAAATTCTCAAATACAAGAAAAAAGAAAATCAAAAGAAGAAAATTAACAAAATTATCTTCTTTTTCTTTCATATAAGTAACAATACTTTATTTTTAAAATAATTTATAGTATAATGGTTAAGAGGTGGAATATGAAAAAAATAGTTGTTTTAGGAGGAGGAACAGGTCTATCAGTACTACTAAGAGGCTTAAAACAATTTCCTTTAGATATAACTGCTATCGTATCTGTAGCAGATGACGGATCATCAAGTGGTAAATTACGTGAAGAATTTGATATATTTGCCGTAGGAGATATAAGAAATGTATTAGTTTCATTATCAGAAGTAGAACCATTAATAGAAGAACTATTACAATATAGATTCACTACTGATAGTAATTTAAATAACCATCCAGTAGGAAATCTCTTATTAGCGGCTCTATATAATATAACAGGCAATCTAACAGAATCACTAACATCTCTTTCAAAAATATTCAATATAAAAGGTAGAATACTACCATTTACTGAAGATAATCCAATATTAATAGCTCATACCAAAGAAGGTAAAATAATTGAAGGAGAAAGCAAAATAACCAAAGCAGGACAAGAAATAGATTACATAGAATATAAAAACAAAGTATCACCAACCAAAGAAGTATTAAATGCCCTAAAAGAAGCAGACTTAATAATTTTAGGTATAGGTAGCTTATATACAAGTATAATACCAAACTTATTATCTGAAGAAGTAAAAGAAGTATTAAAAACATCTAAAGCTAAAAAAATGTATGTATGCAATATAATGAGCGAACATGGAGAAACAGATAATTATAAAGTATCAGATTGCATAAACAAAATAAATTCCTACGTTGAAGATAATTTTATCGATACTGTATTAGTAAATAATGAAGTAGTGCCAGATAATATCAAAGAAAGATATAAAAAAGAACAAGCAACCCCTATAGAAACAGATTATGAAAAATTAAAAGACTTAAATGTTGAAGTTATAGAAGATAAACTATTAGAAATAGAAGAAGATAAAGTAAGACATAATCCATATCGTACTGCTTTAGCTATATTTAATTATATTGTAAAGGAGTTAGAATAATATGAGCTTCACTAGTACTGTAAAAGAAGAAGTAACAAGATTAGAAACAACAAGATTAGAAGATATATCAGAATTATCATCTATCATGCGTATAGCAGCCGTATTAACTCCAAATATAAGCATTACACTAGAGAGCAATGCTGTTGCCAGAAGAACATTCAGATTAATAAAAAATATATATGGTATAACACCAAAAATAACCATCAGAAATAAAAAACTAGGTAAAGGCTTTACTTATATATTAAATGTAACTGAAAAAAATAAAGAATTACTAGAAGATCTTTCAATAATTGATAATAACAAATATCTAAGTATACCAAAAGAATATATAACATCAGATGAAGATTCATTAAGAGCCTATTTAAGAGGAATATTCCTAGTATCAGGATCAGTAAACGATCCAAAAAAATCAAGGTATCACCTAGAATTCATATTAGACACAAAAGAATATTCAGAGTACGTAAATAAACTATTAAATACCTATGATTTAAATAGTAAAATAATAAAAAGAGAGAAAAACTATACAGTTTATATAAAAGAAGCCGAGAAAATATCCGACTTCTTAAGAATAATAAAAGCCTTTTCAGCAGTAATGTACTTTGAAGACATAAGAATATATCGTGATCATAAAAATATGACAAATAGACTAAATAATTGTGAACAAGCCAATATAGACAAAGTGTTTATGAGTGCGAATAAGCAAATAAAAGATATAGAAAAATTATACAAATTAGATATGGTAGATTTATTAGATGATAAATTAAAACAAGTAATAGAATATCGTATGAAATATAAAGAAAGCTCTCTATCAGAATTAGCAGAAATAATATCTTTAGAAACAGGAACTGAAATAAGTAAATCAGGACTAAATCATAGATTCAGAAAAATAAGACAAATAATTGAACAAATAGAAAAAAAATGACATTTTTCTCATTTTTTTATCAAAAACACTTGACATTTACAAAAAAATGGTTTACACTTAAGTTGTCTAATAGATAAACATACAAAGCAAAGCATAAAAAACACTTAGAATATATCTTCAAAAAAGATAATATTTATAAAGGTGTTAAATCTTGATGGTAGAAGTTTTACTGTTTAGAATTTTATGCTTTGCGAGTATATTTATTTGGGTATTAGGGTAGAGACCTTAATTCTTATCAGTCTATTAGATATACATATATGTGTGAGAGAGAAACTCGGTGGTAAGAAGCTATTTAAAATTAACTGACATTAATTTAAAGTAGTTATTCAAAAACTTGGGGATGCATTACTTGTCAGAGAATGCATTCTTTTATTTTACCTAAAAATATGCTATACTATATGAAAGAGGTGAAATCTTGAAAGAATTATTAAGCCCTGCTGGAAATATACAGTGTTTAAAAGCTGCTATAAATAATGGAGCAGATGCCTGCTATTTAGGAGGAAAATCATTTGGAGCTAGAGCATTTGCGGGAAACTTTACCAATGAAGAATTAAAAGAAGCAACACAATATGCCCATCTTTATGGAGTAAAAATATATATAACAGTAAATACAATAATATATAATAATGAAGTAGAAGAATTTATAGAATATATAAAATACCTATATCAAATAGGAGTAGATGCACTAATAATGCAAGATATAGGAATGATATCTCTAGTAAGACAAATAATTCCCAATTTTGAAATTCATGCTTCAACCCAATTACATAACCATAATAACGAAGGAATAAAACTACTAAAAGAATTAGGAGTAACCAAAGTAGTATTAGATAGAGAAATGACACTAGAAGAAATAGAAAACATAAATGTAGATATTGAAAAAGAAGTATTTATTCATGGAGCCCTATGTAATTCCTATTCCGGCTGCTGTCTATTTAGTTATATGAATGGAGGAAGAAGTGGAAATAGAGGAGAATGTACTCAGCCATGTAGACTGCCATATAAACTAATAAAGAACGGTAAATATATAAGTAATGAAGATAAATATCTTTTAAGTACTAAAGAATTAAATACCATCCATAATTTCGATAAATTAATGAATTCAGATATAACATGTTTCAAAATAGAAGGAAGAATGAAATCTCCTTCATATGTAGGATATATAACAAGAATATATAGAAAACTAATAGATAATTATCAAAAAAATAACAAGATAACAACTAAAGAAGAAGATAACCTAAAAATACTATTTAATAGAAGTTTTACAAATGGTTATCTATTCAGTGATAAAGTAATGAATATAAATACATCTAATCACTTAGGACTAGAAATAGGTAAAGTTATAGATATAACACCAAAGAAAATAAAAATAAAACTAGATAAAGACTTATATCAAGAAGATGGAATAAGATTTAAAAATAGTAATAAAGGTATGATAGCTAACTATATATATAATGAAAACAACTTACTAATAAATAAAGCCAGTAAAGGAGATATAATCTATCTAGATAACAAAATAAACCTAAAAGACAAAGATATCTTAGTAAAAACATCAAGTCCATATTTAGATAAAGAAATACTATCCACTAGCATAAAGAAAATACCGGTAGATATAGAAGTAATCCTAGAAAATAATTATCTAATCATAATATTTAAAGATAACAATAATAACATAGTAAAAGATAAAATAAAAGTAGATACTCCAATCAAAAGAAGTACTACAAGTGAAGAGGTAAAAGAAAAACTAACTAAACTAGGTAATACCCCATTTATATGTAATAATATAAATATCAATATAAATAAAGATATCTTTGCAAATATGAAAGACTTAAATAACATAAGAAGAGAATTATGTAATAAACTTATTAAAGAGAGAACTTCTATTAAAAGAGATATCATAATAAATAAATATAATCTAAATTATCAAAAAGATACTAACTATAATATAGAAGTATCCATTCTAGCTAGAACTAAAGAACAAGTACAAGCAGCCTTAGATATGAATATAGATAGAATCTATGTAGATAGCGGGTTATATCAAGAATATAAAGATAACAATAAAGTATATTTACGATTACCAAGAGTAGTAAATAACTATAATTATGATAGTAATAATATCTTAGCTACAGAACTAGGAGCTATCTATAAATATAAAAATACAAATCTAATTAGTGATTATTACTTAAATGTAGTAAATAATTATAGTATAAAATATCTATTAGATAAAGGAGTAAAAAGAGTAACCCTATCTCCTGAAATAAATTATAACTACTTAGATGACTATATACTAGATAAAGTAGAAATAATAATATATGGAACAATAGAAAACATGTTAACTAAGTCATGTCCTATCAAAGAATTAAATATATGTCCATGTAAAGAAGAAGATATATACTACCTAGAAGATATAAACAAAAATAGATATAGAGTATTACACAATAACTGTCTAACCCATATAATGCATCATAAAAAAATAAACTATCTAGATAATATAAATTATTATAAAAATCTAGGTATAAGATCATATAGACTAGAATTACTAGATGAAACTTATAATGAAGTAGTAGAATTAATTAATAACATAAAGAATTATTAAAATGATTGACTAATCAGAAATAGAATAATATAATACATATATCAATTATTTGAAGGGGGAATACCAAATGATAAAGAATATTGATATTTATAGTGAAATGAATAAGAATTATAAATTAGACAAAGAAAAGAAAATAACAGGATATGCCACAATTGATAAACCATGGCAGAAATATTATAGTAAAGAAGCCATAACTGCTAGTATTCCAGAGTTAACTGCCTATCAATATATGGTAAGTCAAAATCAAGATAACTTAAAAACAAAAGCAATAAACTATTATGGCAAAAAAATAAATTTTAAAGACTTCATTGAAAAAATAGATGAGACATCAAGAAGATTATACAATCTTGGTATAAGTGAAGGAGAGGTAGTAACTGTTATATCAGTTGCTAATCCCGAATTTGAAATATTATTTTACGCCTTAAATAAACTAGGAGCAATAATAAATCCAATAGACGTAAGAAGCGATTATAAACAAATAAAAAAATATCTTATGGAAGTAAAATCAAGTGAAGTAGTAGTTATGGACAATTTCTTACCTGAATTTGATAAATGTATGGAAGATGAAGATATTGATAATATAGTAGAAAATATCATCACATTAAGCCCATATAATTCATTATTATTTCCATTTAATATAATAGCTTACAAAAAGGCAAAAGAAGAAAACATAGAATTATATACCAAAATAGAAAAAATAAAACAAAAAGAAAAATATATATCATGGAATAATATGATGAATACACCAAAGTATCGTTATCCAAAATATCCTAGATATAAAAAGAATACTATTGCTGCTTTAGTACATACTGGTGGAACAACTGGAGTACCTAAGACAGTAAAATTATCTAACGAAAACTTTAATGCTATGGTATTACAGTTCAAAGCCTTCAATACTTATTTAAAAGGAGACACTTTTTTAAACGATATAGTTCCATTTGTCGCTTATGGAATATTAGGAGCAAT